>JACNJL010000018.1 GCA_014382585.1 Limisphaerales bacterium
GAATGTGCTGTTCATTGCCATCGACGATTTGCGGCCGGAGCTGGGGTGTTATGGCGCGCAACACATCGTTAGCCCGAACATCGATCGCTTGGCCAAGCGTGGCGTTTTGTTCGAGCGCGCTTATTGTCAGCAACCGCTGTGCAATCCATCGCGCACGAGCTTGATGACGGGGCTCCGGCCGGAGACCACGGGCGTGACGCATAATCACGCGCACTTTCGCACGCGCAATCCGGAGCTTGTCACGTTGCCGCAGCATTTCAAAATTCACGGTTACGAATCGCGCGCCATTGGCAAAATGTATCACGGTGTTTTTCCGGTTGGCGCCAGTAAAACCCCTTGGGACACGATGGGCGATGCGCCGTCGTGGTCCGCGCCGGTTATTCGATTTGGGCCGCGCTATTATTTTACCGAGAGCGGTATTGCGCAGGCGAAGGCTTCGTTTGCGCAAAGCTACGGTGCGAAAAATTCCGCACCGGATGCTTGGACAAAAAAACTCGTGTTCGGCCCGATGACCGAAGCGCCCGCCGTGCCGGACAATACCCTCTACGATGGCCAAGCGGCCGATGCGGCCATTGCTGCGTTGCGTGAACTCAAGGGCAAACCGTTCTTCCTCGGCGTGGGTTTCATCAAACCGCACACGCCATTTGTCGCGCCGAAAAAATATTGGGATTTGTACGACCCGAAGAAAATCCAACTTGCCGCGCGTGGTGAGTTGCCCAAGGGCGCGCCCGGGTTGACCGGGCACAACTCCGGCGAAGTGCGCCGCTACACCGATCAACCCAAGCGCGATCCGTTCACCGAGGCCAACGCGCGCAATCTCCGCCACGGTTATTTCGCGTGCATCAGTTACGTCGATGCCCAAGTCGGCCGCGTGCTTTCCGAGCTTGATCGGCTTGGCTTGCGCGAGAATACCATCGTGCTGCTCTACGGTGATCACGGTTGGCACTTGGGCGATCACGGGTTGTGGGGCAAGGCCACCAACTTTGAAATCGCCGCCCGCGCGCCGCTTATTATTTCCGCCCCCGGAATGGCCGCGGGCCGCAAGACGATGGCGCTCACTGAGTTGCTCGATATTTACCCCACGCTCGCTGACTTGGCCGGCTTGCCCGTGGGCAAAAATCTTGAAGGCCGCAGCCTTGCGCCCGTGCTGCGCGATCCCGCGCGGGGTCACAAGCCCGCCGCCTTTACGCAGCAATATCGCGGCAAGGCCACCGGCTATTCCATCCGCGGCGAGCGCCGTCGCTACACCGAGTGGATTGAAAACGGCCGAATCATTGCACGCGAGCTTTACGACTACGCCATTGACTCCGGCGAAACAATCAACCTCGCCGCACAGCCGAAGCATGCGGAATTCGTCCAACGCCTTTCGCGCCAACTTCGTAGAGAGCTGAACTTGCCGCCGCGTTTCGCGCGCGCCTTTGGCAGTCATATGGTTTTGCAACAGGGGCAGTCGCTCCCCGTTTGGGGCACGGCCAAACCGGAAGCGAAAGTGACTGTTACTTTGGGAAATCAAAAAAAAACCGCCATCGCCGATGCAGATGGAAATTGGAACGTCCATTTTCCTGCGCTTAAAGCGAAAGGGCAAACGCTTCAGCTTTCAGCGGGAAGCACGGTTGGGATAACTACCCTCACCGATATTCTTGTGGGCGAGGTGTGGCTGTGCGCGGGCCAGTCGAATATGGAATGGCCGCTCTCCCAAACCGCCACGGCGAAGACAGTCGTTCCCGCTGCTAAACATTCGCGGTTGCGGTTGCTGAATTTTGTGGGCGCCGCGCGGGGGGGTAGTGGCGATTACCCGCCGGAACTCGTTGCGCGATTGGCGCCGGAACGATTTTGCGAAGGTCAATGGCGCGTTTGCTCGCCGAAAAACGCTGCGCCGTTTTCCGCTGTTGGATTTTTCTTTGGCCAAAAATTGCTCGCTGATTTGGATGTGCCGGTGGGACTCATCAACGTCTCAAGTGGAGGCACGCCCGCCGAGGCTTGGGTGCGCCGTGAGGCCTTGGCCGCCCATCCGCAATTGGCGGCGATGGTGCGTGGCGATTGGCTCACCAATAAAAATCTTGGGCCGTGGTGTCGCGAGCGAGGCGAATCGAATTTAAAACGCGCGTTGGCGGCGAATGAATTTATCCCCGGCGATGACCTTGGCCCAAACCATTCTTTCAAGCCCGTCTTTATGTGGGACGCTGCCGTGGCTCCGTTTCGCTCGCTGCCCATCGCGGGTGTGCTGTGGTATCAGGGTGAATCCAACGCTCAAATCGATTGGCGCGTGGCGCAGCACGACGCTGTTTTTAAAACATTGGTTACCGATTGGCGTGCGCAAATGAAGCGTTCCAATTTGCCGTTCCTTTTTGTGCAACTGCCCGCGATGAAGCGCCCGCACTGGCCCGCCTTCCGTGCCAGCCAACAGCGCGTTCACAATGCACTGCCGCACACTGGAATGGCGGTGACGATTGATCTTGGCCATCCAACCAATGTCCATCCACGCGACAAAAAACCCGTGGGGGAACGGTTGGCGTTGATCGCAGCGAAACAGGTTTATGGTAAATCCGTGATTGCCTCGGGGCCAGCGGTGGCGTTTGTGCGAAGCGATCGGGAGCGGGTGACTGTGGAATTTGAATTTGCCGATGGATTAAAAACTCGCGATGGGAAACCGCCAATGGGTTTTGAAATGCGCGAAGGTGAAGGTAAGGGCAAATGGGTTTCTGCCAAGGTGCGGATCGTGGATGGCACGGTTGAATTGGTTGCCGATGGATTGGTGAATCCAACGGAGGTCCGTTACGGTTGGATTCCCTTTCCGGAGCCGCAGTTGAATTTGATAAATGGAGCGGGTCTTCCTGCTGCGCCATTTGTTCGTGATGTGGTGCCGACCCCTTGCCGGCAGGATACCGGCAGCACGTGTTCACCAAACGCCTTGGGCGGTCATTTGGGTGGTGGCTTGTTCGGCCCAGCCTCGGTTGGCGGCGGGACTGGCGGGACTGGGGTGGAGGATTTTTCCGATGCGGACGTTAATGCCATCGAGGGCTTCGGTGGCGCGTTTTTCGGCGAAGCCGCCCACGGCAATGAGCCATTCGGGTTCGAGGATTTCTACGACGCGCCGGAGGTGATTATCGCACGCGGCCATCAATGGGGCGGATTCGGCGGCGGGGAGTTTGTCGGGGGTACGATTGCGGCCGGTGTCTTCCATAAAGGCGAGCGGGCAATGGTTGATGATGAAGTGTTCGGTAAAAAACTTTTTCGGCGTATCAAAGCGTTCGCTGAAGAGTCCCCACAGGCGGCGTCCGCTGACTTCGCTGCGGGTGCAGGCGAGTCCGTCGATGGGGCGTTTGGGGTGTTCGCGGGCGGGCTTGGCGATGGGGGCATTGATGCCGAGCCAATCGCGCGCGGCGGCGACTTCGCCGAAGGGGACGCCGGTTTGGGCCATGCCGAAGGGGCCGGGATTCATGCCGAGGAAGACGACACGTTTTTTTGCGGCGGCGGCAAGGCAAAGGTATTGCTCGTGCGCGAGCCAGGCGTAGTCGAGCGGGTTATACACGTACGCCACGGGATCGGTGAAGGTGAGGGCATTGCACGCGGCGGACAAGTCGCGCGCGGCGGTGATTATTTTTTGGCTGGTCATCTGTGTGGGGTAGGGAGGGATTCAATCGACTTTTATCACAAACGTAAACTCTATGAAATTAACAGGACTTATCGCGGCGCCTCACACGCCGTTTCACGGTGACTTTTCGCTGAACCTCGATTGTGTGCCGGAACAGGCGGCGCATTTGGCGGCGAATGGCGTGTCGGGCGCGTTTGTGGCGGGGACGACGGGCGAGTGCCATTCGCTCAGCACTCCCGAACGCGCGGAATTGTTTGCGGCGTGGGGCAAGGCGGCGCGGGCGCGCGGCGTGAAATTCATCGCGCACATTGGGCACAATAATTTGCCGGACGCCCGGGCTTTGGCGGTGGCGGCGCGGGAAGCGGGGGCGGATGCGATGAGCGCGATGGCACCGAATTTTTTCAAGCCGGCTGATGCGGCGGCGTTGCTGGATTGGTTCGGGCGCATCACGGAACCCGCGGGTGGGATGCCGTTTTATTTTTACGACATCCCGGTGATGACGGGGGTGACGATTGATACGGCGGAGTTCGTGAGGCGCGCGTCGGATGCGTTGCCGGGGTTTGCGGGAGTGAAATATACGAATCCCGATCGCGCGCAATTGCGGCGAATTTTGGAAATGGATGGCGCGCCGGATATGCTTTTTGGGTGCGACGAGGAATTGCTTGAGGGCTGGGAACTGGGCTGTCGCGGGGCGGTGGGGAGTACGTATAATTTTGCCGCGCCGATTTATCATCGAGTGATGGCGGCGCACGCGGCGGGTGATTTGG
This sequence comes from Limisphaerales bacterium, assembly GCA_014382585.1. Lineage (NCBI taxonomy): Bacteria > Pseudomonadati > Verrucomicrobiota > Verrucomicrobiia > Limisphaerales > Limisphaerales bacterium. Next base: position 4,363 of record JACNJL010000018.1, read on the forward strand.
AGGAGGCGCGACGTTGGCAGGCGCGGTCGTTGAAGATGGTTGAAACGATTGCGGCCCACGGTTTCATGCAGTCGGCCAAAGCGGTGATGCATTGGGTGGGAGTAAACTGCGGGCCGGCGCGGCCGCCTTTGCCGCAGTGTTCGGTCTCGGATTTGGAGGTGCTGCGCGGCGAGCTGGAGGCGATTGGGTTTTTTGAATGGATTGATCAACACGCGACGGTGAATTAAATGAAAGATCAAAGACGCGATGAATTGATTGCGGTTTACCGTGACGGATTGCTGGAGGACACGTTGCCTTTCTGGCTGCCGCGTTGTGTGGATGAGGCGCACGGCGGGTTTATGATTGCCCGCGATCGCGATGGCAGTTTGCTGGATTCGGACAAGGGGATGTGGCAGCAGTGCCGGTTCACGTGGTTGCTCGCCACACTCTATCATACCGTGGAGCCTCGCGTAGAATGGCTGGCGGCGGCGCGGCACGGGATTGAGTTTATCGAGAAGCACGGCTTTGATGAGGATGGGCGGATGTGGTTTCACGTGACGCGTGAGGGCGAGCCGGTTCGCAAGCGGCGGTATTTTTTTACGGAAACGTTTGGTGCAATTGCGTTTGCCGCGTACGCGAAAGCCACGGGTGATAGGGCAATGGCGGACAAGGCGCGGGAGCTTTACGCGTTGGCGCGCGCGGGGTTTGCGGGTTCGGCGGATGCGAAATTCACGGACACGCGGCCAAGCAAAGAAATGGGTGCGCCGATGATTTCGCTGGTGACGGCGCAGGAAATGCGAGCGTGTTTGGGTGACGATTTATTTAACGCGGACATCGACGCGTGCATTGCGGAAATCGAACGCGATTTTGTGAAGCCGGAGATCGAGTGCGTGATGGAAACGGTGGGGCTGAAGGGAGAGCTGCTCGACCACTTTGACGGGCGCTTGCTCAATCCCGGGCACGCGATTGAGGGGGCGTGGTTTATTTTGAATGAGGCGCGATTGCGCGGCAACGATCCGGCGCTCATCGAGTTGGGCTGCCAGATGCTCGACTGGATGTGGGCGCGGGGTTGGGATGAGGAACACGGCGGCATTTTTTATTTCCGCGATGTGGATGGCAAGCCGGTGCAGGAGTATTGGCACGACATGAAATTTTGGTGGCCGCACAACGAAGCCATTTTGGCGACGTTGCTGGCGCACTTGCTCACGGGCGATTCGCGTTACGAAGCGATGCACCGCCAAGTGCACGATTGGGCGTACGGGCATTTCCCCGATGCGGAGCACGGTGAATGGTACGGGTATCTTCACCGCGACGGTCGAGTGTCCGTACCCTTAAAGGGCAATCTTTGGAAGGGTCCGTTCCATTTGCCTCGGATGCAGTTGCTGGCGTGGCAGTGGTTGGACCGGTAAAGTTACTTTTTCTTTGAGGGCAACTCAGCGGTGTTTTGCTCGATGGTGAGGTCGAGTTTTCCGGGGAGTTCCTGTCCGTTGGCTTTGAAGGTCATTTCACCGGTGACTTGAATGAGGCTTTTGGTTTCTACGAAGCGACCGAGCTTGCGATCGAAGAGCAACTCAATTTTTGATTTGGCGGCTTTGAGGTCGCTGTCTTTAACCGTGAGCGGGCCGGCGTTGGGGCCGTTCATGTCGTAGGCGGCGTCGGTGACTTTTTCGGTGATGCGATCGAGGTTGTGGTTGTTTTTTTCGATGATGCCTTCGTAGGTGTAATCCACGCGAAAGTTAAGCGTTTGGCCGGCGCCTAGGGGCATTGTTTCCTTTCGCACCCAGGTGTCCCCCTTGGACACAGCTTTATTGGGGAGACGAGCGTGTTCCTGCTTGATGCCTTCGGAAATTTGTTTGGCATTGAATTCATTTTTGAGCGGGCCTTCCAAACCATCAAGCGCGGCTTTGGGGATGGTGACTTTATTGAGTGATCCGTCTTTATTGTAGATCTGCGTGGTGGGGTGTTTGACCATGGTGCGCACGATATCGAGAATGGGCTCGAGTTGGGCGAGGGGTGCTTTGGCATCGGGCGTGGCGGTGCTGAATTCCATTTTGATACCGCCGGGGAAATTCCACTGGCCTTCCCATTGGGTAAACGTCGCGAGGGTGTTGAGGGTGCCGTTGGCGGCGCGTTTGTTTGTGGTTGATTTGACGGTGAATTTTTGGAGGCTTTTGGTTGGGATTTCCTGCCCGGCGATTTTGAGAATTTGGATGAGCTTGACGTTATGTTGAGAGGTGAACGTACTGTTTTCGGTGTGTTTAATTTCAAGGGTTATCTGGGCCGAAGCAGTTATGGCGCAGGCAGCAAGTGCGGTAATGAGGTGTTTCATTGAGGTAAGACTAACAAAATGCAGGCTGAGAGCAAGCGGATAAATCATTAAATGATGTGGTTTGACTGAATACACAGACGCAAATGGTATTCCAATCGCGCGTTTGGGGATGGTTTTGATTGGCATTGCAGAGCTGACTTCGTACTGTCCCGCCAGCAAAACGACACGGGGTGGCTAACGCATTAAACCTATCCCGCTCATCACAGCAGAAAATTTATGACGACCACAATCGATTCAGAACAACAAACGCAACTTGAGGGGGAAGATCTTCAGGCTGTGGAACAACTCACCGAAGCGCGGGCCAAGATTCGCGCGGAACTTTCGAAAGTCATCATTGGTCAGAATGAAGTCGTGGATCAGGTGCTCATCAGTATCTTCACCCGGAGTCATTCGTTGCTGGTGGGCGTGCCGGGCTTGGCGAAAACGCTGCTGGTGTCGTCACTGGCGGAGACGCTGGATCTCGAATTTAAGCGCATTCAGTTTACGCCTGACTTGATGCCGAGCGACATCACGGGCACGGAGGTGATTCATCAGGACAAAGTTACCAACGAGCGCGAGTTTAAATTTTTGAAAGGCCCCATCTTCGCCAACATCGTGTTGGCCGATGAAATTAACCGAACGCCGCCCAAGACACAGGCGGCGATGTTAGAGGCGATGCAGGAACGGCAAATTTCCGCGGGGGGAACGGACCACAAATTGCCGGTTCCATTTTTTGTATTGGCCACCCAAAATCCCATTGAGCAGGAAGGGACTTACCCGCTACCCGAGGCGCAGTTGGATCGCTTTATCTTTATGATCAAAGTGGATTACCCCGATGCCGATGAGGAAATGGACATCATGAAAATGGTCACCGGCACGAAGCCGGGCAATCCGGAACCGGTATTGAATGCGGAGCAAATCATTCGGTTGCAGGACGTCGTGCGCCGCATTCCGGTGGCAGATCACGTGTTCGAATACGCCCGTAAACTGGTGCGTGTCACGCGCGTGACCACGGACGAGGCGTTGCCGCTTTGCAAAAAATGGCTCAGCTGGGGCGCCGGCCCGCGGGGTGGGTTGAACTTGATAATGGCCGCCAAGGCGCACGCGATTTTGAACGGGCAGGTTTATGTGAGTTGTCAGGATGTCGCGACGATGGCCGGACCGGTGTTGAGGCATCGGATTATTCCCAACTTCTCCGCCACCAGCGAAGGGCTCACGCCCGATGATATCATCGAGCGCATTCTCGAAGAGGTGCCGCAGGACGAAAAGCTCAGCTAAGCGTGCCGTTTAAATAATGGACGCGCAACACGCAGCGGATTTATTGGACCCTGAGGCCATTGCCCGGGCGGATGCCCTTGGGCTGCACGCGCGTTACGTGGTGGAGGGCTACATGGCCGGCGAACACAAATCGCCCTACCGCGGCTTTGCGATTGAGTTTGCCCAGCACCGCGAATACTCGCCGGGCGATGATGTGCGTCATATCGATTGGAAGGTCAATGCCCGCACCGATCGCCTCTTCATCAAGCAGTACGAACAGGAAACCAATTACGTGGCCAACCTCCTGCTCGATGGCAGTGAAAGTATGACCTACGGCTCGGGCCAACACACCAAGCTTCAGTACGGTAAATTGATTGCGGCGGTACTTTCGTACATCATTCTTCATCAACGCGATGCGGTGGCGCTTGGGATTTTCGATGAGGGCATGCGCGACTATGCGCCTCGCAGCGATAGCCGTGCGATGCTGCACACGTTGATGGGGCGGCTCGCAGCGTTCGAAGGAGAACAAGCCACCGACATCGCGCGCAACCTGCACGATATGGCGCTGCAAACACCGCGCAAAGGCATCTTCATTTTGATCAGCGATTTTTTTGATGAGGAAGAAGCGGTAATGGAGGGCATCCAACATCTGCGCTTTGGCGGACACGAGGTGATCGTGTTTCATACTCTGGATCCGTATGAGCTGGAGTTTCCCTTCAACGGATTGGTTGAATTCGACGGGCTCGAAAAAATCCCAAAAATCCTCACGCGTCCCGCCGAAATCCGTCGCACGTACCAACGCGAAATTGAATCGTTCCAGCGCCGTATCCGCGAGGGCTGCGAGAAGAACGGTGTGCACTACACGCGTGTGGACACCAGCAAACCACTGGCCAACGTGCTGAGTGATTACCTCAGCTTTCGCCTCCGCACCGCAAAGGGGAAACAGCACTGATGTCCTTCCTCAATTCCATCATGCTGTTTGGAACCGCCGCGGTGGCGGTGCCGATCATCATTCATTTACTCAACCGGCGGAAATTCAAAAAGGTTTCTTGGGCCGCGATGAAATTCATCAAGCTTAGTGTGGAACAAAACCAACGCCGAATGCAGTTGGAGGATTTGATTTTGCTGTTGCTGCGCTGCGCCTTGCTCGCCTTGCTTGCCTTTGCGTTGGCGCGTCCGGCATTAAAATCCTCCGGCACCGATATTCTCGGGCAGGCGAAAGTGACGGCGGTGGTGGTGCTGGATAATTCGTACAGTATGGATTTGCGCGGGCTGGATAAAAAATCCGCGTTCCAAAAAGCGCGTGCCGCCGCCAAAGAGGCCATCGATGCGATGCCTTCGGGTTCGTATGCCTCGGTGCTTCTCGCCTCGGATTTGGTTCAGGAGAAAGACAGCATCATTAGCCCAACCCGCGCGTTGCGGCAGGCGCACGAGGTGATTGATCGCGCGAAGGTCAGCCATCACGCCACCGATTTGTATCCGGCAGTCGATCAGGCCGTGAAAATTCTCAAGGGCCGGGCAGCGTTGCGGAAAGAAATTTATATAATCACCGATGGTCAAGACAGCGGCTGGCAGCAGCAGGAGGAAATCCGGAAACTCATCGACGAAAATCGCGACGATATTCGCGTGTATATTTTGCGCGTGGGCGAATCCAATCCGCCGGCAAATTACGCCGTCACCGGCGTGGATGTGGCTTCCGGTCTCACGCCGGTGGAGCATCCATTGCGGTTTGATGTGACGGTGGCCAACCACGCGGCGCAGGCGGTGACGAATATGAACGTGGGGTTGTATCTCGATGACGGGAAAAATCCGGTCGACAAAGTGATGATCCCCGAAGTGAAGGCCGGGGCGACTCGAACCGTGCCGCTGTACGCGCGCTTTTCTAAAGTGGGGTATCATTCCGTGCGCGCTTCGTTTGATCAGCCGGAGCGATTCGATAGCCTTGAAGCGGATAATCAAAATTTTCTCGTCGTACGCGCCGTGCGCGATGTGCGGGTGTTAGTGGTGGATGGCGACACCGCGGCGCGTGATCCGCGCGAACACGAAAGTTATTTTCTCAAGCTCGCCTTGGAACCGGTGGCTGATCATTATGTTAAAGTGGACACCGTGACACCGACGGATTTTGCCCGCAACGTGCTCAATCGCTACGCCGCAGTTGTGCTCGCCAATGTGGAACGGCTCACGCCCAATCAGGTTTCCGCGCTCAAAGGATTCCTGCGCCAAGGCGGCGGGGTGCTCGTGTATCCGGGGGACCGCGTTGATGTGAAATTTTACAATGACGAGCTGTTTGCAAAACACGGCCTGCTTCCTTCCAAATGGGGTGAGGCGATTGGGGACGAATTGCAGGATGAAGTGTTCAGCCTGTTTCAATCAGCCGGTTTTGAGCATCCCATCACTGCGCCGTGGAATAATCAGGAATTCGGCCAGCTTGATGATGTCCGCACGTTCCGCCATTTGAAACTAGAAAAACAACCGGAGCTCTCCACTGAAAAAGAGGCTGGCCCGGTGAAGGTGGTGCTGCGGTATGCCGCCGCGCGGGATGCCGAAGGCTCATTGGGTGAGCCGGCCATTATGGAGCGCGACTGGGGCGCGGGCCGCGTCTTCCAATTCAGCACCACCGCCGACACTGCGTGGAGCGATTTCGCCGTGCGCGCTTCCTCGGTGGTACCAATGCTCTATCGTATCCTTGGTAACGTGCAGGCGCAAGGCGACAAAGGGTTGAATCTCCGGGTGGGTGAATCTTTTCTCCATCCGCTCGCGGCCCATCAGCCCAATCAACAAGGCCGAGTGGTGGTGCCCGGGTTGGCGCAGACGAATCGTCTCTCGGCTGAAGTGCTGCTGGACCGGCCGGTGTTGCAATTCAAAGAAACGCATCGCGCGGGACTTTATGAATTCATTCTCAATGGCGATGAACAGGCTACGCTGTTTGCCGTGCAGCCGGATCAACGCGAATCCGATCTGCATAAAGTGAACGACAGTGCACTGCCCACCGCCGCCACGCTCATTCATTGGGAAGCGGATGCAGACCTCAAAAAACAAGTGAAGAAAGCACGAGTGGGTGCCGAATACTGGCTGATCGTTTTGCTGGTGGTGCTCGCAATGGTGGCTCTGGAAACGTATCTCGCCCAAAAATTTAGCCAGTCAAAGTAATGCAGGATTGGATTCTCAAACTTACCGGCGCCACCGTGGAATCCGGGAGCAGCGTGGTGCACATGACCCCGCGCGTGCACGAGGGCGTGGAGTGGGGTTGGATATTCTTATTGGCCGTGATCTTTATCGGAGTGGTGTGGGGCTCGTATCGGTGGCTGCCCTCGGAGTTAAGCCGTACACGGCGCGTGTTGCTTATCGGGTTGCGCGGATTATTCATCGCACTATTGCTTGGGCTGTTGCTGCGACCGGTTTTGGTGTTGACGATGTCGCGTGAAATTCGGCGAACCTTGCTCGTGCTGGTGGATTCCAGCCAAAGCATGACTCTGGCCGACCCGCGCATCGCCCCTGAAGACATTCAACGCGCGGCCATCGCCAAGGGATTGCTCGACCCCACAAAGGGGTTGTCGCAGCCGCTGGATGAAGGCAAAACCGCCGAGCTGCGTGAGATGGCCCGCACCAACGTGCTGCGTGCGGTGTTGCAAAACGAACGACTCAATTTGTTGCCGGCGTTATCCGATAAATTTGAAGTGGTCCCGTTCACGTTCGGCTTGGGCGGCCAAGTGCGCGAGCTTCCCCGGGCGCGCCAAATCGAGACGCAACCCGGTGGAGAATCCGTTCGCGCGGGAAAGTTTACCCTCGATGATTTTAAGTGGGTGGACACGCTGGGAGCGCCGCATGCGGGAACTGCGCTGGGCGATTCTCTGCGCGAAGCCATCCACCGTAAGCGTGGGCAGGCACTTGCGGGGGTGTGGGTGCTCACTGATGGCGCACACAATTCCGGCGATGCCCCACGCGTGGTGGCCCAATCCCTGCGCGATGCCGGCGTGCCGGTTTATTTTTACGGCGTTGGCATCACTTCGCCGCGAGACATAATTATTGCCGGGATGGAAGCGCCGCCCACGGCGTTTCTCGAAGACGAATTGCTGGTGCACGTGCGCGTTCGGTCACAGGGATTGCTCGGAAAAAACGGCCGGTTATTACTTACGCTTAATGGTGAAGTGGTGGCGGAAGAAACGGTGGCCTTCGGAAAGGACGGCGAGCAGCGTGTGCCGCTGCGGTTCAAAACCAATGTGGCTGGTGAATTTGATTTGCGCGCCCACATTGCCGCGCGGGAGGACGAAACGGATCCGGGGAATAACGAGGCCTTCCGCCGCCTGCGGGTGGTGGATGACAAAATTCGCGTGCTCTTTGTCGAGCAAGCGCCGCGCTGGGATTACCGCTATCTCCAGGCCGTGCTAATGCGCGACCGCCGCGTGGAGCTCAAAACGCTTTTGCTCGAAGGAGATCCCTCCATCGCGCAGGAAGAAAACTCGCCGTACCTTGAGAAATTTCCCGAAACCAAAAAAGATCTCTTCGAATACGACGTGGTCGTGTTTGGTGATGTGGACCCCAGCCGCATATCGACAACGCAAATGGAAAATTTGAACGAGTTTGTCAGTCGCTTCGGCGGGGCGTTCGTGATGATTGCCGGGCGTCGGTACAGTCCTATAGGGTACGCCGACACGCCGGTGGCGGATTTATTGCCGGTGGAATTTGAGCCCGCCACCCTCGGCGGTGCGGACCCGGTGTTTGATCAGCCGATCCAAGTGCAGCTTACTCCGCGCGGGAAGGGGGATCCAATGCTCAACCTCGCCGGTGATGGCGAAAGCAACGACGCAATGTGGGCCGCTATGCCGCCGATTTATTGGGTGGCCCCGGTCGTCGCCAAGCCGGGCGCAACGGTGTTGATGGTGGATCCCTCGCGGGACACGCCTCAGGGCAAGCTGCCCGTGATGGCGCAGCACGAGTACGGGCTGGGGCAGGTCTTGTATGTGGGTACCGATAACACCTGGCGGTGGCGGCGCAATGTGGGTGATCGCTATTATACGCGATTCTGGGGGCAAGTGAATCAGCGAATGGCCCAACAGCGATTCATCGGCGCGGAAAAGCGTGTGCAAATTTCTTTGGACAGCCAAAATTACAACGTAGGCGATCGCATTCGCGTGTATGCGCGATTATATCAAGAGGGCTACGAACCTTCGCTTGAAGAAGTTCTGCGCGGGGTGGTATCAACAACTGAGGAAGGCCACTCCCCAACGGAAGTGCCACTCAAAGCGGTGAAGGGGAAACCGGGATTATTCTTTGGTGAATTCGTTGCGCCCACAGCAGGGCAATACCAGTTTCATTTACAGGAGGCGCCGGATCAAAAACGCGACTTCACCGTGGCGGAATCCAGCCTTGAAATGGCCGAGACGGCAATGAACGCCAAGCTGATGCGGGATGTTGCCGCGCTCACGCACGGGCGGTTTTTCCGCGAGGAGGATTTACATCAACTGGTCAAAACCATCGCCGCCAAACCAGCTACAGTGGAGAGCCGATTGGAGTTGGAACTGTGGGCCACGCCGCTTTATTTCCTGCTTATTTTATTGGTCGTCACCATCGAATGGGTGTTGCGTAAATGGTCCTACTTGAAATGAACACCGCGAAACAAAGCAGTACAATTTTAACCGCCAAACTCGATGGGGTGCGAACCAAGCGGCTTGGGCTGGCGTTGGGCACGGGCGTGGCGTGGTTGGTGGCGGCAGCGGTGTCGATGCTCAGCGCAGGGATGATTGCGGATTGGAAGTGGGATTTTTCTCACGGCATTCGGCAAGCCATGCTGGCGCTGGACGCATTGGTGCTGCTCATCATTGCTGCGCGGCACATCGCTCATCCGCTGCTCAATCAAGCAGACGACGAGACGGTGGCGCTGGAAGTGGAACACGCGCGACCGGAATTTCGCAGCCGCCTCATCGCATCCACACAACTGACGGGCGATGCGTTACCGGCGGGCACCTCAAAAGGATTCGTGGCGGCCTTGGTAAAACAAACCGAAACGATGGCGCGTTCGATCAATTTCAATTCCATCGTCCCCAACGACGCCTTTGCGTTGGCGGCGGTGATGGCGTTGCTCCTCGGCAGTTTGGGTGGGTTAGCGTTTAACCGCTACCAACCGGACACCGGCGTGCTATTGCGGCGGGCGTTTCTTTCCAATGAAGCGGTGCCGCGGTTTACGCATATCCAATCGGTGCGGGTGAATCCTAAAGCGATCATTGCACGCGGAGATGATGTCGAACTCATTGTGACGTTAAACGCCATCAGTCGAGTGAACCCTGAGTCGGCGGATATTTATATTCAATACGACAATTCCGATCGCTCGGTGAAATACACCGCAGTGCGCGAACCGGCGGCGCATCCCGCGGAGTATCGGTTGAAGCTGGAAAATGTGCGCGAGTCGTTTCGGGTCGATGTGCGCGCCCATGACGCCCGCGCGAAAGAGAGCGTCACCGTTGTCCCACGGCCGGCGGTGCAGGCGATTCAGTTTCGCCAACATTATCCGTCATACACCGGCTTGCCATCACAGGATCGTCGCCGCGGTGATTTAGTGTTGTTGGCGGGCGGCAAATTGCAGATCAAGGTGGTAGCCAATAAACCCGTCACCGGCGGTCATGTCACCGTATTCCGTTCATCTGGTGAATCCGGGGAATTTCCTTTAGGGAAAACCGGAAGCGATCACGAACTCAGGCTCACCGTCCCAATGCGCGAGTTGGACATCACCAGCTTCAGCGTCAAGCTTGTGGATCAGCACGGCTTCGACTCTCGCGATGAGGCGGTGTACCGCGTGGCGATGATGCCGGATGAACCGCCGGTGGTCCGCGTGTTGCAGCCAGTGGGGAAGGAGGAAAAGGTAACCCAACGGGCGCGCCTCCCAATTATGATATCAGTGAAGGACGATTACGGAGTGGCCCAGCTCGCGCTGAAATACACCGATTCCACCGGACGCGTGCGAAGCATTCCGCTGCAGCCGGAGAAGAAATTGGGCCGCCAGGCGCGGGTGGCTTACGACTGGCAAATAGTTGACCTGAAGCCTCGTTCGGGTGAGCAAATGGAATATTGGATTGAAGCGACTGACGCCTGCGCGCCGCGGGCGGGTGTCAGCCAAAGCCGAAGGTTGCTGGCCTCGGTGGTGACGGATGACGAAAAGCGACAAGATCTCCAAAACCGCGCCACCGATTCGATTACCGGAGTAAATCAAACCGCGGAGGATCAAGAAAAACTCAATCGCGAACTGGGCGAAATCATCCGCGCACGGGCCGGTTCCGGTGGGGGTGAAAACGAATAATTCTGGCCACAAAGCGGTCAGATGAATGTTGCCAAAAGCAGCATAATAGACATAATCAACGAAGCGTTGTTGAAAACAGCCAACGCTCAGGAGAATAATTTATGAAGCTAAACCTTATCCCCCTCATTGCATTGCTCGCCGCGCCATTTTTGGTGGCGGCCGCGCCCGCCCAAAAACCCAATTCTGGTCTCCTTCGACAGGAGGTGAAGCAAAACAATATCGCCATTAGTCTTCAACGCGTGGCGATCCAACTCGACTCGGTGATTGCTGAATACAATCGCAACGGATTGGAAGGCGACGATGTCAACACACTGCGGCGCTTCCGCGGGATGCTCAATCAACTCACCGGTGCCGAAGTGGCCGGTGTGGTCAAACAACTCCAGGCCGCACAAATCATCGGCAGCGATCCCAAGCGTGCCAGTGAGAATGCCATCGGCGCGTTCTCCGGCCAAAAACAAGTCATCGTTTCGCTCAAGCAAATTTATCTCGACTGGCAATTGCAACAGGAATTTAGGGTCATCGCCACCCGCTTTGATCGGCTTGCCAAAACTCAACATGGCAACCTTCAACGCGCGGTGCAAATGGTCACCAAATCACGCGGGTCCAATTCTTACGCCCACCGCGAAGACGCCAAGATTGATCTGCGGATTCAGGAGCTCGACCAAGTGGGCATTCACGACGAATCCAAACTGCTCACCGCTCTTTTGGAAAAACTCGACGAGAAATTCGCTGGCACCGAAGAGCATCGCGCCGCCAAGGCGCTGGCCAAAGTGAAGGCCGATTTACAGCCCGCATTGGATGGCGCCTCCGCCGATCTTAAAAACAAAGCTATCAAGAGTGCCGCCGGCAACGAACAGGCCGCCCATCGCAGTATGGTCGAGGTCGTCCGGCTCCTTGCCCCCGAGCGCAGCAAAGAAGAAACCATCCGCCAAGCCATCGAAGACATTAAACACGTGATGGCTGAGCAAAGTGAAGTGATGGCCGAAACAAAGGAACTCAAGAACGCCAAAACACCGGACACCGAATCCCTCGAGCGCCAACAAGCTGAACTGGCCTTCCAGACCGATCTCATCCGGCAAGACGTTAAAAGCGTTGTCCCCAAAGCCGCCGATGAACTCAAGGATTCACGCGACAATCAACAAGCCGTCCGCTCCATTTTGAGCAATACACAGGCTGCCCCGCAAGCCAAAGCGTTGCAAGCCCCCGAGCAGCAGGAGCTCGCACTAGAAAATCTCGGTGACGCCAAGCAAGCCCTTGAGGATGAACTCAAACAAATGGCCGAGAACAAACAGAATCCAAAAGACAAACTCGAGCAGTTAAAAGAACTCGCCAAAAAAGTCGCGGAACTCAAGGAGGCCGAAGAAAAAATCCAAGCCGCCGCTAAAAAACTCGAGGAACTCCCCGACCCCACCCCCAGTCAACAAGCCGAAGCCGAGGCTGCCCGTCAACTTGCCGCACAACAGGCTGCTGAGGCTAAGCAAATTGCCAGCCACTTGGAGCAAGTTCTGGAGAAAGCGCCCGAGGAAGTGAAGGCGGCTGCTGAGATTGCGGCCAAAAAGGCTGAAGAGATTGCCGGGAAACTGCCCGAAATTGAGGAACGCGCCAAGAACGGCGACGCCGACGTGAAGCCTGAAACCGCCAAGGCCGCCGAGGCATTAAAGCAAGCCGCCGAACAAGCCAAGGTCGCCGAGGCCAAGGCACAAACGGAAGTTAAGAAAGCTTTTGCCGAAGCTAAAAAGGAATTTGAAAAAGCCGCCGAAGCCATTGCCGAAGCCAGGAAAAAAGAAGGCGCGGAGCCTGCGCGCAAAACTGCGGATCAAGCCAAAGCGTGGGCCAAACAGGCCGCTGAGATGGCCGCCAAAGCCCAGACCAAACCCAAGATGCTCGAGCACATGTCCAAGGAAATTGAAAAGCTCCTGCCCAAAATTGAAGAAGCCGCCAAACAAGGCGGAGCCGATGTGAAGCCCGAGATCGCCAAGGCCGCCGAGGCATTAAAAAAAGCCGCTGAACAAGCCAAGGCCGCAACAGAAAAAGCTCAAGCCGCCGCCGAGCCAGCCCTTGGTCAGGCGCAAAAGGAATTTGAAAAAGCCAAACAAGCCCTCGCTGAAGCCCAGCAAAAAGCTGAGGACGCTCGTAATATGAATCCCAAACAGCGCAAAGGTCTTGAGGCTGAGGCCAAGCGACAGGAAGAAGTCAAAAGCGACACCAAAGAAGCTCAACAAGACGCCGCCGAGGTTGCACCTGACGCGGCTGAATCCATCGGCCAAGCCGCCCGCCAAATGCAGAAATCCGAGGACAAACTTGCCCAGGCCGAGAATGACCCCAACGCCCAGCAAGCCGCCATCGACGCCCTCGAAAAAGCCGAGCAACAACTCGGCGAAAAAATTGATGAACTCGAAAAAGCCGCTGAGCAAAAGAAAGCGCTTGAAGAATTAAGCGGTGACATCGCCGAACTCATTAAAAACCAACAAGACCTCCAGCTCGAAACCGCTAAAACCGCCGCTAAAGAACAAAATCAAGAGAACGCCGGCAAACCCGAGGGCGGCAAACCCGAGGGCGGCAAACCCGAGGGCGGCAAACCCGAAGGCGGCAAACCCGAAGGCGGCAAACCCGAAGGCGGCAAACCCTCGACGCCCCAGCAACAGGCGCAAAAACAAGGTGAGCTTTCAAATGAAACCGGCAAAGCCCAGTCCGATTCCCAAAAGGCCGAGGCCCCGCAAAACGCCCAGCAAGCTCTACAGCAGGCCCAAAAGCAAATGCAAAAAGCTCAGCAGGATTTGAACAAACCCGATGCCCCCGCTGCGCGCCAGCCGCAGGGCGAGGCGGTCGATAATTTGAAACAAGCCAAAAAAGCCATCGACGAAAAAATTGGTGAACTCGCGCAGGAACTCGGTCAACCCAAGCAACTCACCCCTGAAGAACTCGCCAAAGCCGCCGAGGCCGCCGCGAAGGCCCAGGAGTTTTTGAACGAAGCGCTCTCCGAATTGCAGGATCCCGCCGGCCTCGCCGAGAAGCTCCAGCAACAACAGGAAGAACTCGCCAAAGCCCTCGGTGAAATGCAAAAGCAACAAGCTGAACAGGGCCAAAAGAATCCAAGTCTTGAAGAAGCTGCAAAGGCCGCCCAAAACGCCGCCGAACAACTCGCCCAAAGCGATCTACCCAAAGCCCTGGGTGAAATGGCAAAAGCCGAAGCCGCCATCGGAGAAGCACAAAAACCCGGCGAAGGCAAACCCGGCGAAGGCAAACCCGGCGAAGGCAAACCCGGCGAAGGTAAACCCGGCGAAGGCAAACCCGGCGAAGGTCTGCCGCAGCTCGGCCAAAAACAACAGGATATCCGGCAAGCTGCTCAAGCGATGCAAGCGGCGCAACAGGCAATGCAGGCAGCTGGACCGCTGGAGAATGCCTCCGACCTCATCGAGCCTTTGGCCGCCGGTCTTGAGGGCAATCTTCCGCCGCAAGCGCAACAGGCGTTTGATGAAGCGGTCGAGCAACTCATTGATGCCATCGCCAATGCTGAGGCCAACAATCCGATGCCTGCACAGCAAGCTTCGCAACAGGCACAAAATGCACTTGCCCAAGCAGCCGCCGCACTCGCCGCCGCGCAACAGGGACAACAGCCCGGGCAACAACCGGGCGAAGGCAAGCCCGGCCAACAACCCGGTCAGGGAAAACCCGGACAGGGTAAGCCCGGCAATGGTGAACCCAGTGAACGTGCCGACGGCAACAAAGGCAATTTCGACGGCCCGGGCGGCGCCGACGGCCCGCGCAATGGCACGGCCGGCACCGGTGGTTTCCTCAGTTTGCCCAAGCGCGAACGCGAGGCACTACTCCAATCGCGCCAAGGCAAAACGCCCGCTGAATATGATGCGCTGGTGAATGAATTCCTCAAGCGTCTTTCCGATTCACCCAAGCGCGACCTCAATTAAGATGGCTCTACTCCGTACGTTTATTTTATTGCTTACTGCCTCCGGGTTGCTTGGCGCCGACAAGGTCAAGCCGCGTCCGCGCGATAACGTGAAGGTGCCACCCGCTACTGAAAAAATAATCCAGGGCGCGCTCAAATATATGGCCAGTCAGCAAAAGGCCGATGGCTCGTGGGGGAGTAGCCGTGAGGAATTGCGCCATCCCGTGGCACTCACCGGTTACGTCCTCATCGCTTTCCAAGCCGCCGGTAATCTCCCCGGCGAAGGGCCGTACGGCAAGCACGTCACCAAGGGGATGAATTATTTACTCAACCAAATTGGCCCGGGCGGCATTTATGGGAAGTACGCCAGCGGCCAATATATGTACGGGCACGGCGTGGCCACCATTGCGCTGGGCGAACTCTACGGCCAAACCAAGTCGCCGATCATCCGGGCCAAGCTTGAGAAAACCATCAAGCTCATCATCGCCAGCCAAAATTCTCAGGGCGGCTGGCGGTACCGGCCGGTGGTGCGCGATGCGGATATTTCCGTCACCGTGCTGCAAGTCGTTGCTCTGCGAGCAGCCAAGAATGCCGGCATCGATGTGCCTCAACGCACCATTGATAACGCGGTGAAATATGTCCGCGCCTGTCATCACGCCAGTTCGGGCGGGTTTAGTTATCAACCCGGCTCATCCCCCGGTTACGCCCGCACAGCGGCCGCTATTTATTCCCTGCAAGTGTGTGGGCATTACGAGGATCCATTAGTGGCAAAAGGGTCCAAATATCTTTTTGCAAACCACCGCGCCTCGCAGGAGTGGTATGTGTACGGCAACTTTTACGCTGCGCCCGCGCAATATATGATTGGCGGCAAGACATGGGAGCAATGGTATCGCGTGGTTGGCACCTCCATCCTCAAGACCGCGCGCCGTACTGGCGACACCGTCCACTGGGAATCGCAGGGCCGCGGCGGTGTGGGGGCGATCTACACCACCTCCGTTTTCACCACCATCCTCGCGATGCCCTATCATTATCTGCCGCTGTATCAGCGGTAGTGCGTTTGAAAAACGTTGACCGGGCCGCTGACTTCCCCCACCGTGCCCCTTCCCAATTGCCTCGGTAGCTCAATTGGTAGAGCAGTTGACTCTTAATCAATTGGTTGTGGGTTCGAGTCCCTCCCGGGGTACCAATTTTGATTTCTGAGGTTTTTAACAGTTTTTAATGATCACACACAGAAAAGTGCTGCTGTTAATAGGCTCGCTCAGGTTTCTATCGCGCGGTGGACTCAAAATCGTTGATGGTTTTGAGGGGGAAGGGCACAAAAAAACGCCCCGTGAAAACGGGGTGGTGTTAAAAAGTAATTCAGCAATAACTATTTATTTTTTAATTTTGCCTTCTTTTCAGCTTTGATTCGTATTTCATACTCCTTTATCGCCCCTCCGTTTCTGACATAATTAGAGAGTTCGAGTTGAAGTGCTGTTTTTCTCGTTTGTTTTTCATTGGCATTTATCGATTTATCCAGCTCCAACCGTGTTAAGTCGGCCATAATTCGTGCTCTTGTCCGCATCGTAATGCCTAGAGCTTTGTCCTTTTCAATTAATTTTAGGATTTTGCCCAGTAATATTTCGTGATAAGTGGGTCGCGGGTTTCTCGCAATGAATTTGTCAAGTCTCTGGAGTCGGGCTTTTTCTTTTTCCGTTAACTTTTTTGGGCGTGCTTCTGGGAATATCAACGGAGGCATATCGTCTTTCAGATTTTTCCCAATGTCAGGATACTCCTTCAGGATGCGCTCCCAGTTCGGATCATGCTCTTTGAGCCATTCGATATATCGGTCCCGCGGCGTCATGCCACGCTGTGCAGCTCGAAATGCTTCTGTATGTTTCAAGATTGTGTATTCGCGCGAGCCAACCACCCAAGCCCCTGGTGGGATGGGGCCGTGGTCTTCACGGTAAACTTCGACAGGTTTGATAACCCCGTTTTTTTTTGGCATGGGCTTGTCGTCTCCAATAACCGTTCCGGCGATCATTCCGAAACACAAAAATTTGAATTTTGAAAATTTCATAATTTACTCCAGTTGGCTTATGGTCTGTACAGCATATCTCCGTTTTTGTTGAACATCAGGCGACCTGCTTTCATTTCTTTCCAAACCCATTCCCAATGGGATTTGTAATCCAGCAGATGATCCCGCTTGTATCCTCGTGCGTAACCGCCAATGGGCTTGAGTCCCTTTTTCATTCGGAGCTTGTTTTCCTTGGCAAAGGATTTTATCGGCTTTTTGTTTGCCAGGGATCGTTGCAAGTTATGGCGTTCCTTGATGGTTTGGGCTGCATTGATTGTTTTATCAATTTTCTTCACGATGATTTGATAAAAGACAGGATCAGTCTTTTCGCGGAGATCATACCAACCATAAAACTCATCTCGAACATCGAAGATCGTCTGATCAGATTGTGTCCATAAAGCGTCGATGATCGACGGATATTGAACATCATCCGACATTGAAAGGGAGTTGACTTTTTCACGGTATTTCACCTTGAGCAACACTGAAGCTTTAATATGCTTCGATGGCAAAGCAACCTGCGATTGCCCAATAGGAGTTTGAAGTAAGCCAAAAACCGCGATGATGTGTGGTGCGAGTAGGTGCATAATTATTGTGCGTTGGGGTCAAGGCTCCATTCCAGTGACGCTAGAAATGCTGTTAGGATAATCCTGTAAGCATTTTCGTCGTTTCATCCTGAGCTATCCTCCCGGATTGACTCTCTTAACTTCAAGCATTGCTTAACTGGGGGCAGTATACAGAAACCGTTCCTCATCAAGGAAAACATTGAGCAATTGATCTTTTCCTGTCCAGCTACCAACTCCAATTGTTGTTTTGTGGTTGATATCGGGCTTATCGGTAATGTGCTTGTCTTGGGAGAGTGACAGCTTTACTGGTAATGCGATAGTGACCTCATCGAAAACCATTGTTTTTTTGTTCCAAACTCCTGACTTTATTTTGTATTTTCCGCTTAAGGCGGCTTGAAAAGCAAATACTTCAGAAAACACTTATGTCACTTTTCCGGGCAAGGCATCCGCTTTTGTTATATTGAAGACAAGCGTCTTTGTGTCACCTTTCTCAAAAGCAATGTCGATAAGATAGTAGTCGGCAGTATTTTGTGCGGGTTGATTTCCGAAGGAGTAGTAATAGGGGAAAAACTTTAAAGTCAGTTTATCTGTTTTTGTTTCTAACATATGCGCCATTAAGAGAGATTCCATATCCCATGTAAAACCCCACTGAAAATCCACATTTACCAGGCCGTATAAATCCAATGGCAATCCTGTTTCTGACTCAAGGAAAAGTCCAATTTCAGGTGGTTTGTTGGAGTCTTGTGGTGGCTGGTTATACTTTGTAATGTTCGGGAAACCTTGCGCATTCACATTCCAAGTTAGGGCCACTAAGGCCACCAGTGTTAGTAGTATTTTTTTCATAGTCTGTATCTTTCCGTATTCAGGTTAAGAGAGAACAACATAGCCCTCTACCTATATATTCGCATTTGAGGCCCAGATTTATACAAATTTTTACAATTATTTTCACGCTGAACACAAAACCCCACAAAAACGGTACTCAAACAACAAAAAAACTTTTGGACGTAGCCCCAAGTCTCACACCCCCAATCGCTCTAAAATCGCAAAATGTGTGAAAGCCATCAAAAGGCAGATGCAGCCTGTGCGAAGGGATCCTTTAAATCGCTTTGCTCGAATGTCCTTTCCTTCCTGATGGTTTTGGGGGGATATTTTGCGCGGCGATGAATTTGGAGCAGGGGATTGTGTTGGGCGTGATTGCGATGACCTTTGGGTTGTTCGCGTGGGGGAAGTGGCGCTACGACGTGGTGGCGGTGATCGCGCTGTTCTCGTTGGTGGTGGGGGATGTGGTGCTGGAAAAAATCCTGCGGCGTGAGGAATCCAATCTCATTGATCCCGATCACGCGCTGGACGGGTTTGGGCACGCGGCGGTGATTACGGTGGCGGCGGTTTTGGTGATTAGCCGGGCGTTGCGCAATTCGGGTGTGGTGGATCTCATCGCGCGTCGGCTGATGCCGCTGGCCAAAAATCAATTACTGCACATCACCAGCTTGTGCGTGGTGGCGGCGGTGCTCTCGGCGTTTATGAATAACGTGGGCGCGTTGGCGTTGCTGCTGCCGGTGGCCCTGAAAACGGCCAGTGAGCAAAACCGATCGCCCACGCTGATTCTGATGCCGCTGGCGTTTGCCAGTATTCTGGGTGGGATGATCACGATGATCGGCACGCCGCCTAATATTATTATTTCCATTTTCCGTGAGGAACACACGGCGGCGGGCGAGGCGTTTGGGATGTTCGCCTTTTCGCCGGTGGGCGGAATGGTGGCGTTGTTCGGCGTGGCGTTCGTGGCGTTGATTGGTTGGCGGTTGATTCCGAAGGACGCGCAGAAAAAATCCGGCACGGAGGAATTATTTGCGCTCAATGAATACATCACCGAAGTGCGCGTGCCGGAGGATTGCAAGTTTGTGGGCAAGACGCTGGGTGAGGTGGAAAAGGAAACGGGCGAGAAGATGATGGTGTTCGGGTTCATCCGCAAGGATGGCAAAGTGATTTCGCCGAACCGAAACAATCTCGTGCGGGCGGATGCGCGTTATTTGGTGAAAGTGGATCCGCTGGATTTACAGGTGATTATGGATGAATCCGGCCTGCGTTTGGCCAAAGAACTGCGCGCGAGGATGGATAGCATCGAGGGGGACGACGTGACCTTTAGTGAGGTGTTGGTGACGCCCACTTCGCATTTGCTGGGCCGCACGCGGGCGGAATTACGGCGGCGCACTTCGGGAAGTGTGGTGCTGATGGCGGTGGCGCGGCAAGGGCAGCCGATGCGCAAACGACTGGGCGACATCGAGTTTCGAGTGGGCGACGTGCTGCTCCTGCAGGGCAACGGCGACGATCTCAAGGAGCACGTGATTAATCTGCACTTGTTGCCGCTGGCGGAGCGTGAATTGCAGGTGGGCATCTTCTCCAAAGTAAGCGTCGCGGTGGGCATCTTTGGCGCGGCGATCGCGTTGAGTATGTTTGATGTGTTGCCCACCACGCTGGCTTTTCTCGGCGCGATTATCGCTTATGTGTTTTTGGGCATTTTGCCGATGCGTGATTTGTATCGCCAAATCGATTGGCCAGTCATCGTTTTATTGGGGGCGATGATCCCCGTGAGCGGCGCGTTGCAGGATACGGGGCTCACTGATAAAATCGCCGACATTGTCAACGACCACAAAGGCAATGTGCCCGCGTGGGGGATCCTCGCGGTTTTGATGGTGCTGACGATGACCCTCTCCGACGTGATCAACAATGCCGCGACCGCGCTCATTATGGCCCCCATCGGGGTGGGCATCGCGCTGCAAATGGGCGCGAGTCCCGATCCCTTCCTGATGGCCGTGGCGGTGGGCGCTTCGTGCGCGTTTCTCACACCCATCGGTCACCAGTGCAACGCGCTCATCCTCGGTCCGGGTGGGTATCGATTTGGCGATTATTGGCGGATGGGTTTGCCGCTGGAAGTGCTGATTGTGGCGGGGAGCGTGCCCTTGATTTTATATCGATTCCCGCTGTTCCCCGGCGGTTAATCAACAGGCTTGCGCAAAGGGAGGCGATGGTGTTTGCTCAACCGCACACAACCCCTGCACTGCGGTGCAACGAAACCCATGATGATTCACGTGATGCGCGACGGGCAGCAATTCGGCCCGTACACCCTTGAAGATGTAAACGCTTATTTGGCGCAAGGGACTTTGTTGGCTACTGATCAGGCGTGGTACGAAGGCGCGCCCGATTGGATGCTCATCACCCAAGTGCCTGGCGTAGCCAGCCCCGGTGCGGCTCCCGCCCCGGAGATTGCTGCGCCCGTGGCAGCCGCCGTCGATCCTATGGCTGCGGCCAATCCCGCCGTTGCCGCAGCGGATGCCGCAACGGTGTCTGCCGCCAATCAAGGCGGCAAGAAAAAGAAAATCATGATCATCGCCGGTTCTGCCGTGGGCGTGTTGGCGATTGCGGGGGTGCTGTGTTTTGTGTATCCGGGATTTTTGAAGGACGATGCAGGGGAGGGTGGCGGTGATGAAGGCGGCGGCAATGCGGGTGGCGGAGGTGGTGGAGGCGGCGAAACGTTTGCTGCTGTGGTAGAACCCATTTTGAAAAAAAGTACATGCTACAATTGCCACGATGGACAAGATCCAGAAGACAAAGCCAATCGGGCGCTTAACCTGACAAAGAATGATTCTATTTTGGCGGATGTTACTCCAGGTAACCCGGGGGACAGTGAGTTGATTTCGCGTTTGAAGGACGCCGGTAATTCAATGCCGCCGGAGGGGAAAGGGGAGATGTTATCTGCCGATGACGTCGCCAAAATCGAAGCGTGGATCAAAGCCGGCGCTAAATTTTAGCGTACGAGAGGGGCGGCGATGTTGATTCACGTAAGCCGCGACGGAGAACAGTTTGGCCCTTATACGTTGGAGGACGCCAACGCGTATCTCGTTCAAGGCTCGCTGTTGCCTACGGATCAGGCGTGGTTTGAGGGCACGGCGGATTGGATTCCGATCACTGACGTGCCGGGGATTGAATGGAGGAGCACGCCGATGGTTGCATCGGCGGTAGCAGCAACGGGAGGCGAATCAAAGACCTTTTTGTACGCGGGCATCGCAGCGGGTGTGTTGGTGATTTTCGGCGTGGTGGGGTGGGGCTATCCGGGGGTGTTCAAGAAAAAAGAACCATCGACAGCTGCGGATGCTGACTCTGCTGATAAACCAAAGAATCCCTCCAAATCAATCTCAAGCGCATCCGACTCCACAAGTTTTGCAAAAACGGCCGAGCCGATTTTTCGCAAGTACGGTTGCTTCGATTGCCACAGCTCCAAGGAAAGCAATAAGGTGGAGGCAGATTTTGACTTGAGCGATCGCACTACGTGGAAAGCGTTTCTCTCGCCCAATCAAAAAGGCAATCCGGTCACCACGCCGCTCGTGCTTGCCATCACGGCCACCGACGCCAATGGTAAACCCATGCCCCCGCGCGGCAATCGCGTGAGCGATGCGGAGGTGGAGAGGATTAAAAAATGGATCGTCTCGGAATGGGGAATGTAGCTCGAGCCGGTGGGCCGGGTGATTGATGGCTAAAAGATGATGGTTGATGGAAATCAATCGTCAATGTTCACTCGTCATTCGTAAATCAAGTCACTGCTTCGAAAGTTTTTCCAGCTGCGCTCGTAAGGGTTCCAAATCGGGATCCACTGAGGCGGCATTTTTCACGGCGTTGGAATCCACTTCAAGCGCGGAGGCGAGTTCCTCGGCAGCTTCGTGGATGCGGCCCATTTGCGCGAGGTAACAGGCCAGATTATACGGAATCACCCATTGATCAGGAAAACTATCGCGGACGTGGTAAAGCAAATCAAAGGCTTCCTCCGTGCGCTCGAGTTCGTGCAGCGCGAACGAGCGATGGATCCAGCCGCCGGGTCGGTCGGGAGCCTCTTGCACCAAGAGGTCGGCAGTCTTGACACAAGCGGGCCAGTTATGTTCCTGCGCGAAAAGTAGCCAGCTCACTTCGAGCACGTCCGGATGGCTCAACCGGTTCTCGGCGATGTGCTCCAACTCAGCCAGCGCTTCGGCGGGGTTGCCCAATTCCAGCCAGCCCTCCGCGGCGCGGAGGTGATGTCGTTCGGCTGGTTTGAGCGTTTTCATTGTTTGTAAAATCTGCGGCAAATTATAGTTGGTTTTGTAATCAATTCTATTGGACGGGCGCGGGACGATTCGCTAGAGTTCACAGACCTGCGCCTGACTCAATATACTCCAAAAACACAAAATATGCAAAACGGCAATGAACTGACTTTTCGGGAGAATGTTGATCGAATGTTCGATCGAGCCGCCGCCACACTCGATTTGCCAATGGGATTGGCCGATCAAATCCGCACCTGCAACGGCGTGTATCAGATGAAATTTGGAGTTGAGTTGCGCGGAGGTTATCAAGTCATCACCGGCTGGCGCGCGGTACACAGCGAACATCAACTGCCGGTGAAAGGCGGCATCCGGTACGCGTATTTTGCAAATCAGGAAGAAGTGGAAGCGCTCGCGGCGTTGATGAGTTACAAGTGCGCGATCGTCGACGTGCCCTTCGGCGGTTCCAAAGGCGCGCTCCGCATTCGCCCCAAAGATTATAGCGAGGAAGAACTCGAACACATTACCCGTCGCTTTACCGTGGAATTGGCCAAGCGCGGGCTGATCAATCCCGGCCTCAACGTGCCTGCGCCGGATATGGGCACGGGAGAGCGCGAGATGGCGTGGATGGCGGATGAGTATCGCCAACTTTTCCCCAACGACATCAACGGCTTCGGCTGTGTGACTGGCAAACCGGTTTCGATGGGCGGCATTCTCGGGCGCACGGAAGCTACCGGCCGCGGCGTGCAGTTTGGATTACGCGAATTTTTCCGGCATCCGGAGGATGTGAAATCCGCCGGGCTCACCGGCGATCTCGGCGGCAAAACGATGGTCGTCCAAGGCCTCGGCAACGTGGGCTATCACGCCTCAAAATTTTTCAGTGAAGAAGATGGAGTGAAAATCACCGCCGTCATTGAGCGTGACGGTGCGGTGATTAATGACGACGGCCTCGACATCGAGGCCCTCTATCAACACAAGCTGGAAACCGGCGGTGTGAATGGATTCCCCGGTGCGGAACACATCGAAGATGGCGCGCCGGTTTTGGAAAAGGAGTGCGACATTCTGCTGCCCGCCGCGATGGAAGGCCAAATCACTCAAAAAAACGCCGGCCGCATCCAAGCCAAAATCATCGCTGAAGCCGCCAATGGCCCCGTGACGTTTAATGCCGATCAAACCCTCCGCGAACGCGGCGTGGTCATTATTCCTGATGCATTTTTAAATGCCGGCGGTGTGACGGTATCTTATTTTGAATGGATCAAAAACCTCTCACACATTCGTTTCGGCCGAATGGAGCGGCGTTACGAGGAAGCCAAAGGCCGCGCGCTCGTCGAAGCCATCGAGGAAGCCGTTGGCAAAAAAGTCAGCGACAGCATCACCCAACGCCTCATCCAAGGCGCAGACGAACTCACCCTCGTCCGCTCCGGCCTCGATGACACCATGCGCGAAGCGTATAATACGATTGCCGAGATTCATCGTTCTCGCGATGCTGTGGAAGATTTGCGCACGGCTGCTTTTGTGCGCGCCATCGAAAAAATTGCACACTGCTACAGCAGCATGGAATTATGATGAACTCTGCCTGTTGGGGTTAATGCTGAAATTTCCAAAGATGTTCGGCGGTGCGTATGAAGAGCGCCCCGTCAGCGACTGCGGGGGAAGCGAGCGCGCGTGCGCCTAGGTTGTTTTTTGCGAGGACCGTAAATTTTTTCCCGGCGGCAACGACCGTCACCACCCCGGCTTCGTTGGTGAAATATAATTTTCCATCCGCAAAAATAGGAGAAGCTGAATGGCCGCCGCCGAATCGTTCACTCCAAATCACTTTGCCGGTTATGGCATCAATACAACTGCCGATCCCGCCATCGGATACCATATAAAGTTCAGTGCCCACCAGCAACATACTCGGCGTGTGCGGAGCGCCTTTTGTCAGGGTCCACGCCAAATGAGAATCAGTCACGTCACCTTTGCCGCCGAGCTTCACTGCGATTGCCTTGGCACGGTCGAAGCCCGTGCTAAAAAAAACCATTCCGTGCCCGACCACCGGCCGGGGAACCACTGAATATCCGTCGAATGTGGCCCGCCAAATTTCATTACCGGTGTCCGGGTGGTACGCGCCGATCATGTCGCTGCCCGGGAGCAGGAGTTGAGTGCCGGCTCCCGTTCGCAGCACGAGTGGCGTGCTGAACGAAAACTTTCGTTTTGCGTTTACACTGCGGTTTACGCGCCAGGCAATTTTTCCGTTTTCCGCATCAAGTGCCACCACAAACGGGTTCTTTGATCCATCACAGCTGAATATTAATTTGCCATTCACCAATACGGGCGTGCCGCCATTGCCGTGGACTGATGAGTATTTTAAGGTTTCATTTTTCCAAACTGTTTTCCCCGTGAGATCAAGGCAGACAGTGCCCATGTCGCCGAAGTGTGCATAGATATGATTCCCGCTGACAATGGGTGAGGGGCTTGCCTGAGTATTTTTTCGGTGGGTGCGTGAAGCTTTTGCCACATTGATGAGCGGTTGATTCCAGACGATCCGACCTGTCCGCGCATCAAGGCACAGGGCGTTGAGCGAAAAACCGTCGCCCACGGGGAGGGCAGAGGTAAGATAGATTTTCCCTTTCACAATTGCCGGCGTACTCCAGCCAGATCCAGGTACCGGGACTTTCCATTTGAGATTTTTATTGGCCCCAAACTCGATCGGCAGCTTTTGTGCATCCGCATGGCCTTGTGCGCCGGGGCCGCGAAACTCGGGCCAATCTTCAGCGCTAGCGACAAATGAATTCAGAGACAAAATTGTGACGAATAAAAAAACAGCGCGTTTCATTGGCGAGATTGTGGGCGCGTCGATGGGTCGCGTCAAGTAGTGCTGCCGGGTTAATCGTTGTTTTTTTTGTGAAAATTTTGCACGGTCTTTTTTTACGATGTCTGTTCTTGAATTAAAACCCGCTGTCCAGTGCCGGCATGATCTCGTTGCGCTGGGTGAAATTATGCTGCGACTGGATCCCGGCGAAGGTCGCGTGCGCACGGCACGGCAGTTTGATGCGTGGGAAGGCGGCGGCGAATATAACGTGGCTCGCGGTTTGCGGCGGTGCTTCGGGCTGCGCACGGCGGTGGTGTCGGCTTTTGCGGACAATGAGGTGGGGCGGTTGGTGGAGGACTTTATTCTGCAAGGCGGCGTGGGGGTGGATTACCTCCAGTGGCGCGACTACGACGGCATCGGTCGCAGGGTGCGCAACGGGCTCAATTTCACTGAACGCGGCTTTGGGATTCGTGGTGCGAAAGGTGTGCCCGATCGCGGCAACACTGCAGCGGCACAGCTCAAAAAAGGAGACATTAACTGGCAGAAAATTTTTGGTGAAGATGGCTCACGTTGGTTTCACACGGGCGGAATTTTCGCTGCGCTTAGCGACACCACACCCGAGGTTGTTATCGAGGCGGTGCAAGCGGCCAAACAACATGGCACGATTGTTTCGTACGATTTGAATTACCGGCCAAGTCTGTGGGAAGGCATTGGCGGCCACGCCAAGGCGCAGGAGGTGAACCGTGAAATTGCCAAGCACGTGGATGTGATGATTGGCAACGAAGAGGATTTCACAGCGTGCCTCGGCTTTGAGGTGGAAGGCGTGGATGAAAATATTTCGAGCATCGAAGTGGACGCTTTTAAAACAATGATCAGCACGGCCGTGGAGGTATTCCCGAATTTCAAAGCCACGGCCACTACACTGCGCGCTGTGCAAAGCGCCACGATTAATGATTGGGGCGCTATCTGTTGGGCGGATGGTGATTTTTATGAAGCCGCAAATCGCGAGGGGTTGGAAATTCTCGATCGCGTGGGCGGTGGTGACAGTTTTGCCAGCGGGTTAATTTATGGATTCCTTGCCACCGGCGATCCTCAACAAGCGGTTGAATACGGTGCCGCCCACGGTGCGCTAGCGATGACCACGCCCGGCGACACCTCAATGGCCACTTTGGTAGAAGTCGAGCGATTGATGTCCGGTGGTGGCGCGCGAGTGCAGCGGTAGGGGGGCGCAGGGTTCCCCTACCGAAGCGAGACGATTCCATTCGACTGAATCGATCTCCCCGCAGCTTCGCATAATTCCACCGACCCCGCACCATCGACGGCGGTGACCACGCGGGGCGGTTTGCCATTGCGAATACATTCAGCAAAGTACGCGACTTGGCCGGCGTAGCCATCGGGCGCATCGAGCTTGAGCGTTTCGGGCTCTTTGCCTTGTTCAAAAATTTTCAGACAATCCTCCTCGCGTGTGTTGTCGAAATCTGCCGTCGCGCGTTCAAAGTTTACGGTGTATTCCATACTGAAGCCGAAGCCTTGGGTCATCGCCCAGCTGCCTTCGGCGGAAACGGCGGCGCCGCAGTCCACTTCATATTGCGCTAGCACGTGATCGATCTCGCCGCTGACTTTGGTGTGGCCCTGGGCGTAAATGGATTTGGGTTTGCCAAAGCAAAAGCGCACAAAATCGGCATCGTGAATGTGCAAATCCAGCAACGCGCCGCCGGATTTTTTGCCATCGAGAAAGGTTGATTGTCCCCAAGCCGGGGCCGCGGCTACGCGGCGAAATCGCGCGCTTAAAACACGTCCGTAGCGTCGATCGTCAATGGCCTCTTTCACCCACGCCCATTCCGGCCAAAAACGCAGGCACATAGCGGGCATAAAAAAACCTTTGGAGGCGGTGGCTGCCACGGTGATTTCGCGTGCTTCATCACTGGTGCGGGTCATTGGTTTTTCGCAGAGCACGTGCTTGCCCGAGGCCAGCGCGGCGAGGGCTTGTTCGTGATGGAGAAAAGTAGGCGTGGTAATGTCGATGAGATCGATGGAATCATCGGCGAGCAATTCGTCGAGGCTGCGGTATGCGGCGATGTGGGTCATGTCCAGTTTTACCGGTTCATCGCTGCCCACGTTTCCGTGGACGTCAGAAAAATCCCCATCAAGATGCCGGCCGCTCGGGTTGCACAAAGCCGCAATTTTGACGCCCTCCACTTGTTGGTACGCGCGAATATGCGTCACCGCCATAAATCCTGTGCCCACAACTCCAACTCGAATCTGATCCGACATCATTTACCCTTGTTTCTTTTTCGGCCATCGGCGCAAGCCGTGTTGGAACCATAACCGCCAGACCATCCAAACCGCTTCCCACGCGATGTGCCACGACATTTTTGAGGTGCCTTCGATGCGCTCGGTGAACACAATGTTTTGTTCCGCCACGCGCAGGCCTTGCCGCCAAATTTTGTGGGTCATTTCGATTTGAAAACTGTAGCCATTCGAACGTACGGTAGCGAGGTTTACACGTTCAAGTGCCCTGCGGCGGAAACATTTGTAGCCGCCGGTGGGATCGCTGAAAGGCATGCCGGTGATCCACTGTACATATTTGGCTGCGCCGAGGCTGAGCATCAATCGCCGTAACGGCCAGTTATTGACCCGGATGCCGCCGCGATAGCGCGTGCCTAAAACAAGGTCAGCATTTTTTGCTTCGGCCAAAAACGCGGGAATGTCGTTGGGGTCGTGAGAGAAATCGCCGTCCATTTCAAAAATTAACTCGTAGTCGCGCTCGAGTGCCCACTTAAAGCCCGCGCAGTATGCTCTTCCGAGGCCCTCTTTTTGTTTGCGATGCAGTACGTGAACAAAACTTTTTTTAGAAGATAATTCATCAGCCAAGTCGCCTGTGCCATCCGGGGAATTGTCATCAACCACTAAAACGTCCACTGGCAATTTTTCGAGCGCCTCCACGATTGCAGGGAGGTTGTCGCGTTCATTGTAAGTCGGCACAATGACGAGCGTTTCGTGGTCGGCATTCGGCATGCCGCAGAATTGCGGGCGAAAGGGGCGGGGCGCAAGGTTTTTAACAGGGGGCGAAGGATGATTCGGATTTTGTTTTTGTCATGTTGAAAATCCTACTCATCCCTGTTTATTCCTTAGGCAACAATGTTTTCAGAGGGCATGCATCGCAGTTCGGATCGCGCGGCTTGCAGTGGCGATTGCCGATGACGACCAATTGCGCGTGGTAATCGCGCCAATAATCCAGTTTTTCCGCGCCGCGTTTTTGGCTCAGGGAGTCGGCGCAGAGCGACTGCAAGTCATCGTAGCCAACCTCGGCGTCGCACCAACCGTGTCGTTCAAAAATGCGTTTCGTGTAGGTATCAATCACGAAACTGCTGTGGTCGCCCGCGTAGAGCAACATACTGTCAGCCGTTTCGGGGCCCACGCCGTTGATGGCCAGCAGGCGTTCGCGGATAATGGCGGTGTTGCCGTTGAAAAGGTGTTTCAAACTAGCGCGATGTTGTTCGACGAGTACGTCCACAAAATTGCGGAGCCGTTTGGCTTTGATATTGAAATAACCCGCGGGCCGAATGAGCTGCGAAAGTTTGGCGTTTGAGAGGTTGTAGATTTTCTTGGGCGTCAGCACCCGTGCGGATTTGAGATTGGCCAAGGCATGCTCCACATTTTTCCATGACGTATTTTGTGTGAGGATTGCGCCCACACAAATTTCGAACGGCGAATCCGCCGGCCACCATTTCAAATGCCCATGCGCCCGCCGCATCAGGCGATAGGCTTGGCGGAGCTCGGCTTGCATCCGCGGCATCGTGGTGACGAATCGGGAGGGTGTCAATTCAGGTTGAAATTCGCACCCGAAATTTTACCATTGGCAAATGGCGTACGTAAAAAAATCCTGGCGGGAAAAGTTGGCCGATGACAAGGATTTGCCAAAAATATTCGACACCCGAAACGGAAAAGTCTCCAAGAAATGGGGGGAAGGATTGTGCGCCATTCCCCGCCCGCGGGATGTGGCGGCCTTTATGCAAAAAGTGCGGAAAGGTAAGCTCACCACCATAAACGAATTGCGTGCCGCCGTGGCCGCACAACATGGGGCGGATTTCGGGTGCCCGATTACAACGGGCATTTTTGCTTGGATCGCCGCGCAGGCGGCCGAGGAGGCACTGTTGGATGGACGCAAGCGCGTGACACCCTATTGGCGAACGTTAAAAACCGGTGGCGAGGTGAATCCGAAATATCCCGGCGGAGTGGCTGCTCAGCGGAAATTGCTGGAAGCCGAAGGACATAAGGTGCTGAAGAAAGGGAAGCGATATTTGGTGGCTGATTTCGAATCACGGATTGAAACCCTCATTGCAAATCCGTGAAAATCGAGTCTGATTTTAGGCCAACAATTGTTGGCAGGCAGTTTGGAGGCGTTTCATTTGGGCGGCAGTTTTGGTTTCGAGGTAGCAGCGGATAACCGGTTCAGTGCCGCTGGCGCGGAAGGCAACCCATTCACCATTTGGAAGAAGAAATTTGTAGCCGTCGGTGGTGATGAATTTTTCGACTGGTGTGCTGCCGATGGTGTCGAGGCCTTGGGCGAGGCGTTTTAGGATGGCGGCTTTTTTTTCGGGGTTGATGTGGATATTGATGCGGTCGGTGTAGAATTTTCCAATTTGATTCTCGAGCAGCTTTAGGAGTTGGCCAAGAGATTTGTTTTCGACGGCGACGAGTTCGGCCATTAAGAGACAGGCGAGGATGCCGTCTTTTTCGGGCACGTGGCCTTTGACGCTGAGGCCGCCACTTTCTTCGCCGCCGACGATGATGGGCTCGGATTCCATAAGCGCACCGATGTATTTGAAGCCGACGGGAGTTTCGTGGAGCGGCACGCCAAGATGGGCGGCAATGGCGTCAATCATGTGGCTGGTGGGTACGGTGCGCACGGCGGCACCGGTCCAGCGGCGATTTTTTTTGAGATGATAGAGCGTGAGAGCGAGAATTTGGTTTGGGGTGAGCCAGGAACCATCGCGATCGACAATGCCGAAGCGGTCGGCATCGCCATCGAGCCCGAGGGCGAGCTGGGCTTGGCCGGTTTTTACGCACGCGGCGGCCGCGGCCATGCCTTCGGCGCTGGGTTCGGGTGGTTGTCCGCCAAAAAGCGGGTTGGGATGTTGATGGAAACGGGTGATTTTGACGCCGACTTCTTCCAGCAAAATATCAAGATAACCGCGGCCGGCGCCGTACATAAGTTCGACAGCGATTTTCATCTTCGCTTTTTTGATAGCGTCAAAGTCGACGAGCTGGCGGAGTCGGCGGAAATACGCGGGGCGTGGGTCGATTTCTTTGCATTCGAATGTGCCGATGACGGAGCCATCAAACTTCCACTGATCTTTTTGGCGGCGAGCGATATTGTATTCGACTGCGCGGGTGGCTTC
Organism: Limisphaerales bacterium; assembly: GCA_014382585.1. Lineage (NCBI taxonomy): Bacteria > Pseudomonadati > Verrucomicrobiota > Verrucomicrobiia > Limisphaerales > Limisphaerales bacterium. Next base: position 34,983 of record JACNJL010000018.1, read on the forward strand.
CATCGTGGCGGGGGCGCCGTTGGCGAGGGAAAATTTCAGGCCCTGCCATTCGGCGGGGTTGTGGCTGGCGGTGAGGTTGATGCCGGCGGCGGCTTTGCGGGCGCGGATGGCGTGGCTAATGACGGGCGTGGGCGTGTCGCGATCGCAGAGCAGGGGGGTGAGATTGTTTGCGGCAAGCACTTCGGCAGCGGCAATCGCGAAGTCGCGGCCGAGGAATCGGGCGTCATGACCGAGAATGACGGTTGAGCGTTCTGAGTTTTTTAAGTAATCGGCAATGCCTTGGGTGGCAAGTCGAACGCGGTCGAAGGTGAAATCGCGCGCGATGAGGCCGCGCCAGCCGGAGGTGCCAAACTGGATTGGGTCCGCCATGTGGTTAGCGCTTCCAGTCGAAGGCCTTCTTCTTGACGGCGTATAAATAACCGACGAACAGGATGCCCAGGAAGGAAATCATGGAGCCAAAGATGAGCGCGGCGTTTGTCGCGAGCATATCTTTATATACGACGGCCCACGGGAAGAGAAAAATAACTTCGATGTCAAACAGGATAAAGAGCATCGCCACGAGATAAAACTTAACCGACAAACGTGGTGCGCCTTCGCCTTCGGCGGGCATACCGCATTCGTAGGGGGTATCTTTAGTGGGGTTGGTGTCGGCACGTTTGCCGATGAGTTTGGAGAGAATAAGATTGCCGGCGGCGAAGGCCACGGCCACGCCCAGCAAAATCAGCACCGGAAGGTATTGTTGTAATTGCCCGTCCACGCGGGTTTTGTAGGCGCGGGGAAGGGTGACGTCCAGCGCAAACGCTATTTGTGGCTTGCGTTTTTAGCCAGGATTCTCAACATTCGCCGCCCGTGGAATCCACAGAAACACATCCGGACCGGCTCATTGATTTTTGGGAATGGCTGGTCGAGAACCGTATGCAGGTAATTTTGGCGATCATCATTGCCATCGGTGCTGTGCTGATTGTGTATACCCAGCGGGTCAATGCGAAATTAGCCGAGGAAGAGTCGGGTGAGGATGTGTTGGCGGCCATGGATCTACGATTTTCCACGGATGAGGTGAACCCGTTTGTTACGGCTTCGGAACGGTTTGGCAACGTGGCGGTTAATCATCCGGGTACTGCGGGTGCGAGCAACGCAAAATTTTTGCAGGCGAGTGCTTTGTTTGATGAGGGGAAATTTAAAGAAGCCGATGCTGCTTTTGCCGGGTATGTTTCGGAAAACCCGCGGAGTCCGTTGTTGCCTGCCGCGGCGTTGGGACAGGCAGCGTGCAAAGCTTCGCTGGTTGATTCGGGTGCGGTGGCCGCTTACGAAAATGTCCGCAACCAATATCCCGGCACATCAGAAGCCGTGCAGGCGACGCTTGCGTTGGGCCGAATGGCGCTCGAAGCGAAGGATGCACCCAAGGCGCGCGAATTACTCACATCCGTTTCCACCAATCGCGTGTCCCTATTTTGGGGTACGATCGCGGATGACTTATTAAAGCAACTTCCGCCGGTTGAAGATAAATAAGCCTGCTTTTTCGACGTTTGTTGAAAATCCCTGACGTTGAATAACTCGGCCTTGACTCAAGGCACGACAATCCCTTTTCTAATCCCACGCCAAGATTGTGGCGGTTTGCCAAAAGGAGGCAACGAGGTTACTCAACGAGTGACTCAGGGAAACATTCAAGGAGAAAAGCTATGGCTGACGTGACTGGTAATCCATCGAACCCACCCATCGAATATCGTGCTGCGCCCGTGGAGGCTGCGCCGCAACAGGCCGTTTGGCCTGCTACTCAAACTGCCGCTGCCGCGGAGGACATTGCGACTGCGCCAATGGTGAAACAGATTTTATCAGAATTCATCGGCACGTTTGCGCTCGTGTTCGTGGCGGTCACCACGCTGTACTGGTTTGCGGTGGATTTCATCGCTATCGCATTGGCCAGTGCGCTGGTGGTGGCATTGATGGTGGGGGTGTTTGCGCGCTTTGGCAGTGGCCAATTTAACCCTGCCATCACACTGGGGCTTGTGCTCGGAGGGCGATTGAAATTCTCGCGCGCGGCCATAATCATACCGGTACAGTTGGTGGCCGCAGTTTTGGCGTCGTTGATGCTCGTCAATTTCCTGGGCCAAACAGAAAATCTTCAGTGGCGCTACCCCAAGGTTGCTGCTGCTGAGCCGGGTGTGGCAGCAGGTGCGTTGGCACCGCAGGGCGGCCAACCGGAGTTTGGCCTGCTCGCGCCTGTCGAAGCAGGAACACCGCGCATCCCCGAGCGGGTTGAAATTCCCGAGCCCATTGGCCGCGCCCAGCCGCGTCCGATCCCCGGTTCGCAACGGGTTACTATTTTACAGGCCATTGTGCTTGAGGCCGTGCTCACTTTTTTCTGGGGCATGGCGGCTTTCGCGGGATTGCGCCGGGGCGCACATCCGTTGCTTGGCCCGGTGCTCATCGGTGCGGCGGTGGCGGTTGGAATTTTGACTGCGGGGATTCTTACCGGCGGCGCAATGAATCCGGCGCGTGCTTTCGGGCCTGCGCTGGCGTCGGGTGCCTGGGCGAATCAAATGGTTTACTGGATCGGTCCCATGATAGGCGGCGCGCTGGCGGGCGTGATCTGCGGTCACTTCCTGTTTAACGATGAGGAGGAATCATCGGATGCACCGGCGTACCCGGCCACTTAATCAACTTACAAACAACTTGAGCAACGGAAGCCCCGGTGCCCTCCCATGAGGCCGGGGTTTTCTTTTTGAAAATGAACGAGCCCATTGAGGTCGCAGCAGGATTAGTTTTTCACAAAGGTCGCCTGCTCATTCACCAGCGTCCGGCGGGTGTGCATTTAGCGGGATTGTGGGAATTTCCGGGCGGCAAACGCGAAACCGGCGAAACCATGCCGCAATGTCTCCAGCGCGAAATGATGGAGGAACTTGGCGTTACTGTGGCCGTCGGTCAGTGCATCGAAACACTTACCCATGCATACCCCGAAAAAGTGGTGCGATTGGAGTTTTATTTGTGTGAGCTGATCAAAGGCGAACCGGCCGGGCTCGACGGTCAACGGTTTGTTTGGGTAACGGCGGATGAATTGGATGAGTATGAGTTTCCTGCTGCCGATGCTTGTTTGCTTGCCCGGTTGAAAACGGAAACGGATTGGTGGGAATAAAAATGGTCGGGGTGGTGAGGTTCGAACTCACGACCTCGTCGTCCCGAACGACGCGCGCTACCAGGCTGCGCTACACCCCGACTCAAAAATTTCGGAGCCATTTGGAATCCGAAAGGGCGGGCATTAAAGCGTATCGAGTCTTAAATGCAACGCGTTTTTTTGGTGAACTGAAAGTAACAACAAAATCCGGTAACAACCGGACTAACAATTGACCGCGGCCGAAAGTGGGATACATTGGGTGGGTCGCTTTGAGGCGGCTGGAATAATGCAACGCAATTTGCTCATTTTAATTTTAGGAATGCTGCTCTTTGACGGCTGGCAGGAAGCAGCTGCTTCACAGGCACCGTGGCGCATGGGATTGCGCTTAAACAATCAACAAGCGCGGCGCGGTTTTGCCTTGCTGCCCTTTGCGCGGGGTGCGCCGATCATTCCCGTGCGAACTTGGGCGCCGACGAATAACCCTGCGCTCCTTTCCACGAACCGTGCTGTTTTGCCCGACACGCTTCGTGTGCTGTTTCTGGGCAACTCCCTCACGGGTGGTTACAATATGCCCGAAGTACTCACTCGCATGAGCCGCACGGGTAAACTGAAAATCAAGGCAACCGCGCGCGCGCCATTTGGCTACACGCTCGATAATCACATGGCCGATATTTCCAGCCGTACAAATATTTCCACGACCGTTCAGGATCCGCTCTCCTTCACCAACCGGCTTGCGTGGCATGCAGTCATTTTGCAGGAGCACAGTCTGGTTCCGGTTTACAACTGGCAGCGATTAGTGGACTCCGTACAGCGGCTTGATGGGGCAGTGCGTACGGCACGCACTCAGTCGGCGTTGTTTATGCCGCAATCGCGGCCGGATTCGATTTTTTCGGAAGCAGAGTTTTTGGATCGATCCGAGGGTGCGTACCGATTGGCCGCTCAGCGCAACGGGAATCTCCCGGTGATCCCCGGCGGTCGCGCATGGCAGATGGTAGAAATGCGCGGCGAAAATAATATCCAGCTACGGGAACGCGATGGTCAGTTGCCTACGGCTCATGGCGCTTATTTGAATGCCTGTGTCATGTATGCCTTTTTGACGTGGCAAACTCCACTCGGTCTTTCTAATGGTGGGCTGCAACAGGTTAGTGAACGTGATGCGGAATATCTCCAGCGGATTGCGTGGGAGTTGTTTGTGTCGCGCCGGAGTGGCGTGCCGTTCTAGGCGAGCCGGAGGTCAGCCACGCATTCCACGTGTTGGGTTTGGGGGAACATGTCCAGCGCAGTGACGCTTTTCAATTCATAACCCTGTTCGCAAAGCCATTTGAGATCGCGCGCGAGTGTGGCCGGATGGCAGCTCACATAAATCACTTGGCGCGGCTTGATGTTGACCAGCATTTCCAACCCTTCTTTGTGAACCCCTTTGCGCGGGGGGTCGAGAATGAGGGTGGTGTCTTCCGCGGGGAAACGGTTGAGTAAGGCGTCCATTTGTTCCTCAGTTTTGCCTTGGATGAATTCGCCGTTTTCAATGCCGCGCGCGGCAAGATTTTTGCGCGCGGGGAGGATGCATTGCTTGTCGATATCGATGCCCACAAATCCCTCCACCAAATCGGACATCGAAAGGCTGAAAAATCCAATGCCGCAATACGCGTCCACGAGAAACTTCGTGCCCCCATTGGCGAGGCGGTCGCGTACCGTATCCACGAGCTTGGGAAGCAGGGTGAAATTATTTTGGAAAAATGAATCGCGGTGCATTTCCCAATCATCAGGCATCATGCGCAGTACAACTTTTTGCATGTTGCGGGGCGGTGGATCTTCGCGCACGGCTTGGAGTTGATCGTTGAGCGCTTCCTCGGCGATTTCACAGCGTTTGAGGTCTACGACTAATCGACTTTCCGAACGCAGGAACCCATAGATGGCTTTTTGTTGAAACTTGTCCCATTGGCGGCGAATCATAATGCGGTTGCGATAGCCATAGGGAGAAGGGCAGGGGATGAGTTCATCAACAATTTCCGGCGAAAAACCGCCCACGCGAACGAAGAGATTGCGTACCTGCTCAAGTTTGATGCGCCCCTGTGCCTCGTAGTCAATATGCTGATATTGGCATCCGCCGCATTCGCCGAAGTATTGGCATTTGGGATCCACCCGGTCGGGCGATGGAGTGATAATTTGCAGTAGCCGCGCGCGGGCGAAATCACTTTTGCGTTCGATGATTTCCACCAAAGCCACTTCGCCGAGGATCACAAAAGGGACGAATACCACAAAGCCATCAACCTTGGCGACTCCATCGCCGCCAAAGGCCATATCGGAAATTTCTATTTCAAGCCGATCCCCAACGTTTAGTGAAGCTGGGGGAGATTCAGTTTCTTCCATTAATGATCTTTCCGCACATGTTCGCGAAGCAGGTCGCGGCCGAAATCGCCATTGAAATCGCGCCAGGTTGCATGCACGTGATTGGCGCCATTTTGTGTGTTCGCGTATTCCAATAAAAAGCTCGGGCCTTGTACGCGATAATAATGTGGCTCAAATTGTTTGGTGCTGCCTGCCCATGAAAACCGGATTTTTTCAAGGCCGCCTTTTTCAATTTTGGCCCAGTCTTCTTTGGCAACGATGGCCCGATGGCGATTGATATATTCCTTGATTAATTCGACCAACATCTGTTGCCCTGCCTTGTCTAATTGACCGTATGCGACCCCCGTTTGTTCGAGTGCCTTGGCGGATGGAAGTGCTGCGGTCAGAATATCTTTGGGAGCTTTGTTTGCAATCACCGCGGATTTTTTTTGAGATTCCCCTAAAGACAGCCGCAGTTTGCGGGCCAGGTTTTCTTCCGCCTCCAAAGCCACCAGCCGCCGGCCCGGGCCAAAATCACAGATTGCCGGATTGCTGCCCCAGAAGGAAGGCACCCCTGCCAATTGACCGTTCACGATGGTGTAGTTGAGCGAAAGATGGTGGCCTTCAAAACGCCAACCCCATGTCCCTTTGGAGCCGGGTTTGCCAAAAATCAAAATGTGATACGCCTCTGAGTCCCGGACAAACCGTCGATTCTTTCCTTCGAGAACAAAAAGAATATCTTCAAGAAACATGATATTGCGGATCTTGGTATGCCCTGTTTCACTGAGCACGGTTTTGAGAAGTGTGTGGGCCAATTTACGTTGAGCGGGGGTCATTTCTTTGATTTGAAGTCCTTTTCGGTATCCATCCTTGAGCATTTCTGCAGGGAGGAAATTCCAATCAGTCCGGGCTTCTGATTTGAATGCGTACGCCGCTTTTTTAGTTTGATTTGCGTTGAGGCTTGCGAGCAAACCATTGGCGGCTTGGGCCATGTTAGCAGGGAAATCGGCGGTGCGTCCGTTTTGGGCAAGCAGCAGTCCGAAAACAAGAATGATCATTTTAGAGAATTTCATCGGCCGCGATTGTCACTATGAGGAGCGGAATGACAAGCAGATTGCGCCGATTGTGTTTAGCCATTAAGGTTCGCCCCGTGAAACTTTTGTTCATTGGAGACATTGTCGGAAAGCCGGGCCGGCACGCGGTGCGTGATTTAGTGCCTTTATTGCGGGACCGCCATCAATTGGATTTGGTGATCGCCAATGGCGAAAACGCCGTCGGCGGCAGCGGCATTAACCGTGAGAAAGCGAACGAAATTTTTGATGCCGGAGTGGATGTTATGACCTGTGGCGATCATCTTTGGGATCAGCGTGAGGTCCTGGAGTTGCTGGACAGCGAGCCTCGTTTTGTGCGACCGACTAATTATCCGCCCGGCACGCCCGGGCAGGGCAGCACTTTATTCGAACGTGCGGGATTGCCCACCGTCGGCATAATCAACGCGCAAGGCCGCACCTTTATGCGCGGGGAAATGGAAAACCCATTTCGTACGGTAGCCGAGGAAGTCAAGAAGCTTGCTCCGATCGCGCCGGTGATATTTGTGGATTTTCATGCGGAAGCCACCAGCGAAAAAATTGCCATGGGACGAATGCTGGATGGGGATGTGAGCGCGGTGGTGGGCACGCACACGCACGTGCAAACGGCGGATGAAACCATTTTTCCCGGCGGCACGGCTTTCCTTTGCGACGCTGGTTTTACGGGCCCGCACGATGGAGTGATCGGTCGTGAATGGAAGCCGGTGGTTCATCGATTCCTCACCAGCCAACCCCAGAGGTTTCCCGTTGCCAAAGGCCGTGTGCTGTTGCAGGGGGTGATCATCGAGGTCGATGGCGCTACCGGCAAAGCTACTTCGATCGAGCGAGTGAATGAGGCGCTTTAGAACGAGTCCGTGCGTTCGGTGCTTTCAAATAAATCGTTTATCTGTCAATTTCTCCGACCCATGAATTCGATGACCGGCTATGGACGCGGCGAATCGTCGCGCGATGGCGCAAAGCTCACAGTAGAAATCAGCACGGTAAACCGCAAGCAGGCGGAATTATCGTTATACCTGCCTCGGGAACTGGATGCCTTAGAAAACCGGGCACGCGATGAAATTAACTCGCGCATTTCCCGCGGACGCATCGTGGCGCGGGTGGGCTTGTCGACCACGGACGGGAATGGGACGGAGGTGAAACTCGATGCCAACCTCGCAAAACGTTTCGCCCGCGAATATCGAAAACTTGCCAAGGAGCTGAAGTTGAAAGACGACCTTGGCATCGACACGATTTTACGCGCCCCCGGTGTGTTGAAACAATGTGATGAGGCGCTGGACGTTGAGAAAGTGTGGCCCACGTTACGAAAGGCACTGCGCGATGCATTGGCGGATTTGCTTTCGATGCGCACCCGCGAGGGAGCAAATCTTAAAAAAGATTTACAGCAACGTATTGGCACCATGCAAAAGGCGGTGAAGAAAATTGCAAAGCAGGCACCGTCTACCGTGAAACGGCATCGCGAGCAATTACACGAGCGCCTGATTTCCGCCGGGCTGGAATTGGGCAAGGGCGATGACGAGCGGTTGCTCAAAGAAGTGGCGATGTTTGCGGACAGGATAGATATCACGGAGGAACTCACGCGGCTGGAAAGTCACTTTGGGCAGTTCAACGATTGCGCAAAAACAAAAGGGCCGGTGGGTCGCACCCTTGATTTTCTTTCACAGGAAATGAATCGGGAAATTAACACAATCGGTTCGAAGGGGAATGATGCGGCCATTTCAAAGATGGTAGTGACGCTGAAAAGTGAGTTGGAAAAATTTCGTGAGCAGGTGCAAAACGTGGAGTGATGAGGGGTGACAGTCAATCCCAGCCGATTTTGTGGGTGCTCTCCGGTCCATCGGGAGTAGGGAAAACAACCGTCGCACTGCGGTTGCTGGCGGAGAACCCTTCGCTCGTCCGCGTGGTAACCTGTACCACTCGCGCCCCCCGCAAAGGCGAAGTGGACGGTGAGGCATATCATTTTTTGAGTGAGACGGAATTCACTCAAGGGGTGGATGCGGGCGAATTTTTGGAACACGCCGAAGTGTATGGCCAAAGATATGGCACGATGAAATCTGCGGTGACCGAAGCACTCGCCGCAGGGAAGGATGTGCTGGTGGTAAATGATGTGCAAGGCGCGCTGACGTTTACTGAAATGGCGCGACGGGATGAAGGTTTGGCAAAGGCCTTGAGCACCATTTTTATTGTAGCCGAAAATACGGCAGCGTTGAGGGCGCGTTTGGAAATGCGCGGTGAGGATGCGCCTGCAGTGATTGCCGGACGACTGGCCGTTGCAGATGCGGAGATGGCGCAGCAGGATCAATTTGACCACGTCGTGGTGAGCGGCACACGCGAGGAGGATGCTGCGGCGGTGCAGGAAATTTTTGCAAACGCAAAATAATGGCAAAACGTAAAATAATCGCACTTGGGGTAACGGGCTCCATTGCTGCCCACAAAGCGGTGGATGTGTGCAGTTCGCTGGCAAAAGGCGGGGCGGATGTGCACGTGGTGATGACCCGGGATGCGCAGGAATTTGTGACGCCGTTGCCATTCAAAACGCTTTCGCGCAATCCGGTGATCACCAGCCTTTATGATGAGGAAGAGGGCTGGCAGCCGGCGCACATTCGTCTGGCGGATGAGGCGGATTTGCTGATCATCGCCCCGGCCACGGCTAATTGCCTTGCCAAGCTTGCTCATGGGCAGGCGGATGACGCACTGGGCTGCATCGCGTTGGCATTGAACCCTGATGCAAAATTGATGATCGCGCCGGCGATGAACGGAAAAATGTGGAGCCATCCGGCCACGCAGGCAAATGTGGCGTTATTGCGGGATCGAGGTGCGCAATTCATCGGCCCGGCCGAGGGCGAACTGGCGTGTGGCTACGAGGGACTTGGCCGGTTGGAATCTGCCGAATTAATTGTCGGAGCGGCCTTGCAGTGGGTGGGGCTTTCATCTTAGAAACTTCATTTCCCGATGCCAGCCATTAAAAAAATCCGTCACTTTTTCAAGCTCGTGAGCACCTCGTCTATTGATCAGGACGAGCAATACTCGCGGTTGAAATTGATGGAACGCGACCTCGGCGTGCCGATTAAAATTTTTGTGTTAGCCATCACAGCGTATTTCCTGTTTTTCACTGACGAGTTCAAAGGGACGCAGTGGCTGGATGTGGCGCTGGAACCGGTTCAGGAATTTTTCATGGGGTATGTGCTTGTCAATGTTGGGGCGATTGCTTTCCTGTTGTTTTTCAACCGCTGGCCGTTGCGTGTGGTGCATTGGGTGACGTTGGTGATGAATTTTGTGGATGCCCTGGTGGTGTCAGCATTGGTGGTCATCACCGGCGGGCTTGATAGTATGGTCTATTATGTTTTCGTGGTGCTCATTATTCGGAACGCAGTTAGCGTTCCGATTCCGGCAACCCAGATTTCGATCAATCTGCTGACGACGGCAGGATATGCGGCAGCCATTTTTATCTGGAAAGGTTGGTTCTCACAGGTCACGGGATTGGATGATGATTTGAGCGGAGCATTTCCTGGCCCGGCGACCGTAGAGCAGGTTGCTCAGGCAAATACGTTGGAGCAGGATCAATATGAAAGCGCCTTGTTTGTAATCCGGGTTTTCTTTTTGGTGTTGATGACGGCGCTGTGTTATGGGGTGCAGGTGTTGTTTGATCGTGACCAAATTTCGCAGCGGGAGTCGCGGGAGTACACGCTGCGCCGTGAGCAATTACGATCCACCGGGCGCTTGGCGGCGGAGATTGCGCACCGACTCAAGAATCCTCTTTCGATTATCAATAACGCGGCGTTCTCCATGCAGCGTCATTCGGCGGGACAGGATGAAAATGCAGCCAAGCAATTGGGCATGATTCGGAGCGAGGTTGATCGATCGGACCGGATCCTGACGGAGTTGATGGGGTATGCGCGACTTTCGGAAGGGCGCGTGGAGCGGCTCAAGGTGAAGGATGAAATAAGGGTGTCGATTGAGGACGTCTTCCCGAAGGTTTCCAATTTTGAAATCACGGTCAACCAACGGATATCAGATGCGCTTCCACCACTGATGATGCAGCGCGCTCATTTGCGGGAAATTCTGGTGAATGTCTTGGTGAATGCCAGAGAATCTACATCCAAGGGCGGTAGCGTTGATGTTTCGTGCCAACCTTTGGCGAATTATGAAATTGAAATTCGGGTCAAGGACAGCGGGCCGGGAGTACCGGAAGATCAGATCGAACGGATTTTTGAGGCATATTTCACCACCAAAGAAAAGGGAACAGGCCTCGGACTTTCGATTGTGAAACAAAACACCGAGCTATATGGGGGCAAAATTCACGTTGAATCGGTGCTTGGAACCGGAACGGAATTCATTCTAACCTTTCCCACCCGAGCCCTTTAAAGCCACTGAGTTATGAAACCCGACCTCCCCCCAGTCCTAGTGGTTGATGATGAGCCGAACATGCGCGAAACCGTGCGTGAAATGCTCAACGACGATGGCTTTGCCGTGGAGCTGGCCGAATCCGCCGAACAAGCGCTCGAGATGATGGCCGCCCCCGGCGCGGAATTTTTCATGGTGATTACCGATGGACGGCTCGGCGGCATGAGTGGCTACGATCTCATCCGGAAAATGGCTCAGGATTTCCCCAAACTCCAGGTCATCCTGATCACCGCTTTTGCCACCCCAAAACTTGCAGTGGAGGCCATTCAGGCCGGTGCGGCGGATTATCTTTCGAAACCGTTTGCTCCCGAAGAATTACTGCACGCGGTCGATCGTTGCCGCGATCATTTTGAGCTGACTGCTGAAAATAAAACCCTGCGCGCGCGTTCCCGGGGCAGTGAGGTTTACGAAGTACAACAAATTATCGGCGAATCGCCCCAAATGATCGAGCTGCGTCAGTTTATCCAAACCGTGGGCCCCACCGATTCCACAGTACTTATTCTTGGCGAAAGCGGCACTGGAAAAGAACTGGTGGCCGGATCCATTCACAACCTCAGCCGCCGCACAGATAAACATTACATCCGCCTCAATTGCGCCGCCATTCCTGAAACGCTTTTGGAGAGCGAATTGTTTGGTCACGAAAAAGGCGCATTCACCGGCGCCCTGCGCACCAAGCCCGGCCGGGTAGAAGAGGCGAATGGTGGGACGATTTTTCTCGATGAAATCGGCGACATGAGCCGCCCCCTGCAGGCGAAGTTGCTTCGGTTTCTCGAGGATGGTTCGTTCACGCGCGTGGGGGGCAATGAGGAAAAGCGCGTTGATGTGCGGATCATTTCTGCGACCAATCGCGACATTGTGACAGCCATCAAAGACAATGAATTTCGCGAAGATTTATATCATCGTCTCAACGTGATGAAATTCCGTCCGCCCCCCTTACGCGATCGCGGCGATGATGTCGTGCAATTGGCGGAATTTTTCCTCAATCAACATTGTCAAAACTTGGGTCGGAGCAAGTTGGGACTTTCTAAAGAGGCATCACAAAAACTGATGAGGCACAATTGGCCCGGCAATGTGCGCGAATTACGCAACGTCATGGAACGCGCCGCCATTCTGGAGCAAACAGACGAGGTGCTGAATTCCAGCCTGCCGGATTTCGAAATGGAAATGCGCCTGCGACAATCTGATGATAGCGGGGCGGAGATCAATCTTGAAGCAGGCTTTGCCGAAGCGGTGGCTGAATTTGAGCGCCGAATGATCACCGCCGCTCTTGAGCGGAATCAATACAACATGAATCGCAGCGCTGAGATGTTGAAAATGACCCGTCATTCTCTCCGCTATCGGATGCAGCAACTCGGTCTCTCCATGTCCGGCGGTACTAGCGGTGACGACGGCGACAGCGAATAATCCTGCCGCCTTGGAAGCCAGCCGCGCCATCACGCGCCGCAGTGCTTCGAATTTGGCGCTTTCCTTTGTGGCACTCGACAAGCGTCGCCGCAACGCGATGAGTGCCCTATACGCATTCTGTCGGCAGGTTGATGATGTTGCTGATGATGAAACCCAACCCCGCGAACAGCGCGCTGCCACCTTGCAGGATTGGCGCGAAGATATCCGCCGCGCTTGCGAAGGCGGTCAGCCGCGTACCCAAGTCAATCAGGCGCTGCAGCCGGTTATCGAACAATACGCCCTCAAGTTTGAATATTTTGACGAGCTCATTCGCGGCATGGAAATGGATCTTGCGCAGGATCGTTTTGAGACTCGCGAAGAATTGGATTGCTATTGTTATCGCGCCGCTTCCGTGGTCGGCCTGTTGAGCATCGAAATTTTTGGCTATCGCAACGACGCCTGCCAGCAATATGCCGTGCACCTTGGCAAAGCCCTGCAGCTGACCAACATTCTCCGCGACGTCGGCAATGATGCCGCGCGTGGTCGCATTTACCTTCCTGTTTCTGATATGGAGAAATACGGCGTGGATCCACAATCTTTGCTGGACTTAAAATACTCCGCCGCCTTTCACAACCTCGCCGCGGCCACCGCCGTGCGGGCGCGCAGCCATTACCAAATGGCGTCTGAATTATTACCCGCAGCCGATCGGCGCGCCATGGTGGCTGCCGAGGCGATGGGGGCGGTGTACTGGCGATTGCTGCGGCGGATGGAAAACAATAAATTCCGTGTCTTCGGGCCGCGCCCCACGCGGCTTGGCCGGGTTCACAAGCTGGCGCTCGTCTTCGGTACGTGGTGGCGCATCAAGACCGGCTCCAACCGTCCCAATTATGGCTGCGGTTGATTTGGGAACAGTTTTCCACTAACCTCATCCCGTGCACATTCAGTTCACCAAAATGAATGGGGCGGGAAATGACTTCGTGCTGATCGATAATCGCGATGGCGCGATTTCGCTTGGGCGTGAACAAATCGCCAAACTCTGCCATCGCCAGCGCGGCGTGGGAGCCGATGGATTAATCCTCCTCAAAAATGCCGAGGGCGAGGGCGATTGGGCTTGGGATTTTTATAATGCCGACGGCAGCGACGCTGAGATGTGCGGCAATGGTGCGCGTTGTTTTGCCAGTTACATTCAACACTCGATAGGCGGCGATGGCGAGTTGAGTTTTGAAACCGCATGCGGCCTTGTGCGCGCCACTGTTGACGATACCACCGTAACGGTGACTCTGACCGACCCCACCCACCTCGCACTGAACGAAACGATTAGGACCCAAGCCGGCGAACAAACCATCCATTCTCTCAACACCGGTGTCCCGCACGCGGTGCTGTTTGTGGACAATGCTGATGCCGCGATGGTGGATCGCATGGGAGAAGAGATTCGTTTCCACGATCATTTCGCGCCCGCAGGCACGAATGTGAATTTTGTGCAAATCTTGTCGCCCGGTCAAATCCGTGTGCGCACCTACGAGCGCGGTGTGGGTGAAACCCTCGCCTGCGGTACCGGCGTAAGCGCTGGAGCCATCATCACCGCTTATCTCAACGATTGGGCGCCGACCGTGCAAGTGACAGTCCTCGGCGGCGACACCCTAACCGTAGATTTCCACGGCGATGGTGAAACATTCTCAAACGTTAAACTCACCGGCCCTGCGCAATTTGTGTTTGAAGGAACAGCGGCAGTTTAGGAAGGGAAGGGTTGGGTTTACCTTACCAATTCCCTTGAATCTACCCCGTTCCGCCTGCTAGCTTACACCACGCAATGTTTACCGGAGTTTATACCGCACTCGTCACGCCCTTCAAGAAAGGGTGCCTAGATGAGACTGCATTGAAAAAACTTGTTGAGCTGCAGGTGAAATGTGGAGTGGATGGTATTGTGCCCGTGGGGACCACCGGCGAATCGCCCACAGTCGATTTTGAAGAGCATGTGCGGATCATTGAATTGGCAGTTTATTACGCGAAGGGCCGGTGCAAAATCATCGCCGGCAGTGGCGCAAATTCCACCGAGGAAGCCGTGTATCTCACCAAATCTGCCGAGTATGCCGGTGCGGATGGCTCACTGCAAGTGTGCCCCTATTACAACAAGCCTTCGCAGGACGGCCTTTACGCGCACTTCAGCGAGATTGCCAAATCCACCAATTTACCCATCATACTTTACAGCATTCCCGGGCGCTGCAACGTGGAAATTGCCGTGCCCACCGTGGTACGTCTCGCGTCAGATTGTCCAAATATTGTGTGCATTAAAGAAGCTGGCGGCGACGTGGATCGCGTCAGCCAATTGCGCGCTGCCTTGCCCCGGCAATTTACCATCCTCAGTGGCGACGATGCCCTCACGCTGCCTTTCATGGCTGTCGGCGCAAAGGGGGTTATTAGTGTTTCGAGCAACTTGATTCCGAGGCAGCTCGCCAAAATGGTTCATGCTTTTCTGGAGGGAGATGCCAAAGGCGCGCTGAAGTTGCACGAAAAATATTATCCGCTCTTCAAGGATCTGTTTATCGAAACCAACCCGGTCCCCGTTAAGGCTGCGTTGGCCATGAAAGGGTTGGTCGCCGAGGAGTACCGGCTTCCATTGGTTAAAATGAATCCTGAACACCGCCGCAAATTGCGTGCCACGCTTAAGGCAACGGGTGTGCTCAAGTAACATGGTCAAAATCATAATTCACGGTTCCAAAGGGCGAATGGGCCAAATGCTAATCGCGTGCGGGGAATCGATGGACGGCATCGAGATCGTCGCAGGCGTGGACGAAGGCGATGACTTATCCGCCCTCATCGCCGACTGCGATGCGGTGATCGATTTTAGTCTCCACAGCGCCAGCGCTGGATGCGCAATGCTCTGCGCCAAGCATGACAAAGCGTTTGTCATCGGCACCACCGGTCACTCTGATGCGGAGAAATCTGAAATCCTTAATCACCAATCAGAAATCCCGATTGTCTGGGCCAGTAATTATTCAACCGGGGTGAACACGCTTTTCTGGCTCACAAAAAAGGCCACTGAAATCCTCGGGCCGAATTTTGATTTGGAAGTGGTGGAGATGCATCACCGCCACAAAGTCGATGCCCCCAGTGGCACGGCCACGACACTCGGCGAAATTCTGCTCGAAGTTCGTAATCAACAAAACGACGCACTGCGTCACGGTCGCGAAGGAATCGTGGGTGCGCGGACGAACGAGGAAATTGGGATTCACAGCCTGCGCGGTGGCGACGTGGTGGGAGATCACACGGTTATTTATGCCGGTGCCGGTGAACGCCTCGAGCTCACTCATAAAGCGGCCAGCCGCGAAACCTTTGCCAACGGAGCCCTTCGCGCCGCACAATGGGCCGTCCAGCAATCGCCCGGCCTTTATGATATGCAGAATGTGTTAGGCTTGGAATGAATCCCGATCCGATTTGTCTCATCGCCATCGGTTCCAATCTGGGTGACTCGGTTGCCAATATTCAGCGCGCTTTCGAAGAACTCCAAAACATTTCCGCCTTCCAAATTCAAAAATCCTCACTATGGCGCAGCACGCCAGTCGATTGCCCGCCCGACTCACCTGATTTTATCAACGCCGCCGCCGCCTTTGAGCCATTGGAAAACGAGACGGCGGAATCGCTCCTTACCAAACTTCAACAACTCGAATCCAAGTTTGGCCGCCGACCTAAAGCGATCTTGAATGAAGCGCGTTCTCTCGACCTTGATCTCATCGCCTTCAAAAATGAAACTCGCAACACACAATTCCTGGCTCTTCCACACCCACGCTTCCATCAACGACGATTCGTGCTTGCGCCCCTGAATGAACTTGCGCCTCAGATGGTTCTACCCGGCCAAACTCAAACCGTAGGTCAACTCCTCGAAGCGCTCGACACGGACGAATCCGTTACGCTAATCTCGACCGATGGCTAATGACCCAACGTCCGTCCCGCGCCGTTGGTATCAATCCTTGGGGCCGGGGCTCATCACCGCCTGCGTGGTTATCGGTCCGGGCAGCATTCTCACCAGTTCCAAAGCAGGTGCCGCAAACGGGTACACGCTGAGCTGGGTCATCGCCGCTGCGGCTCTCTTCATGCTGGCCTTTACCACCATGGCCGTGCGACTGGGGGTCGTGGCTGCCGATTCACCGGGAACCCTGCTCGCACGCAGTGTCGGCCGATGGTTGGCAGTGTTGATCGGCGTTTCAGTGTTTTTTATCGCTTCAGCATTTCAATTCGGAAACAACCTCGGCGCTCACACCGCAATCAACACTTATCTTGAATCTGATTATTTGATCATCGTCTTCAATGCTGCTGCGATTGCATTTTTGTTTTGTTTCAAAAACCTTTATCGGGCTCTAGAAAAATTAATGATGGTGTTTGTGGGCGTGATGTTGATCGCATTCACAGCCAATTTATTTTTTGCCAAACCCGCTGCATCGGAGTGGGCGCGAGGATTTGTTCCACGCGCTGTCGGTGAACTGGATTGGGTGGTACTTGGTTTGGTGGGGACGACTTTTGCAATCGCCGCGGCGTATTTTCAAATTTATCTCGTACGCCAAAAGGGCGTAAGCCGGGATGGCTTGGCGGGAAGTTTGCTCGATTCGCGCGTGGGTGTGGTGATTATCGGATTAGTTACATTGATGATCATGGGCACGGCTGCCTCGGTCTTGCGCGGCAAAGAACTTCAGGACGCCGGTGATGTGGCCCGCCAATTGCAGCCGCTCTTTGGCGACTGGGGGAAGGGCCTGTTTTGTCTCGGATTATTTTCCGGCGCGTATTCTTCGTTTCTGATTAACTCAATGGTCGGTGGCTTTGTGCTTTCCGACGGCCTCGGCCTGGGCAGTGCGCCCGGAGATAAATGGCCGCGCTACCTCACGGCTGTGGTTTTGCTCGTTGGGATGGGGATGGCATTGTTTGTGGTTCGCACCGGCGCCCGACCCGTGGCTGCGATCGTGATGGCTCAGGCAGTCACTGTAATCGTCGCACCGCTGTTGGCCGGAGTTCTGTTGTGGTTTTGCAATCAGGAAAAATTTATGGGCAATCAACGCAACGGCTGGCTCTTGAATCTGCTCGGCGGGCTTGGATTTATCATCCTGCTCGCAATGGCCTGGAACACAGCGTTCAACAAAGTTTGGCCCAAGATCAGCGCCTTAACCAATTGAACCCAGCAATTTCCGCTTGTCGTCGCTTTGCCTTTGCGTGAATGGTGGCGCGTGCCTGTCGTGAAAATAACCCCCGACATCATCCGTCAAATGAAAAGCCGCGAGCCCATCGCGGCGCTGACGGCCTATGATTATTCCATGGCCAAACTGCTCGACCGATGCGGCGTGCCGTTACTGTTGGTGGGTGATTCGCTCGGCATGATTGCCCTGGGATTGCCTGATACCACCGGCGTGACCATGGAAGATATGCTCCATCACACCCGCGCGGCAGCCCGCGCACAGCCTCGAGCGTTGTTGGCGGCTGACTTGCCCGCAGGCAGTTATGCCACGCCCGAAGCAGCTCTGGCCAATGCCCGCCGATTGATGGAGAGCGGCGCAGAGGCAGTGAAAGCAGAGGGTGGTTTGAGCATCGACGCCCAAGTGCGTGCCATTGTGGCTGATGGCATTCCCTTTCTCGGTCACTTAGGAATGCTGCCACAAAACGTGCAAGCCGAAGGCGGCTACAAAATCAAAGGCCGCAGTGCGGAGGAACAATCGGCGTTGCGGGCCGATGCAGCAGCATTGGTCGATGCAGGCGCGTTTGGCATTGTATTGGAATTGGTGGAGGCGGAGCTTGCTGCAGAATTGACTTCCACGCTAACCATCCCGACCATTGGAATCGCCTCCGGCACCGGATGCGACGGGCAAATTTTGGTGACCACCGATCTATGGGCCACATCGCCGGACTTCATCCCGCGCCACGCCCAGCCCAACAAACAGGTGAAATTGGAAATGGAAAAGACGATTGAAAATTGGATGAACCAATTATAATCACAGAACGATCAGAAGGAAATCTTCGTGCACCTGTGATGAAAATGAAAAAACTAACTCACATTGACGCAAAAGGCGAAGCCAGAATGGTGGACGTTTCCGCCAAGCCGGCGCAGCATCGCAGCGCTACTGCGCGCGGCGAGATTCGGATGGCGAAAGAAACGCTTGCTCTAATTCGTCGGGACAAGATTGCCAAAGGCAACGTGCTGGCCACCGCGCGCATCGCAGGCATCCAAGCCGCCAAACGTACGGGTGATTTGATTCCGATGTGTCATCCATTGCCAATCAATCATTGCGAAGTGGAATTCACATTTCCGAAAACGGGCAACGCAATCCTTATCAGCGCCACGGCAAAGGTGACGGCACAAACGGGCGTTGAAATGGAGGCCCTCACGGCGGTAAACCTCGCCGCATTAACCATTTATGATATGTGCAAGGCGGTTGATAAAAAAATGCGTATCACCAATGTAAAACTGGTTTCAAAAACAAAACGATGAATATACAGGTGGGAATTATCACCGTGTCCGACCGTGCCGCGGCGGGCGAATACAAAAACCTCGGCGGCCCGCTTCTGGCCAAGGCCGCCGATGGTTACGGCTGGGCGGTGCTTGCCGAGGCGGTAGTGCGCGATGAGGTGGAACAAATCCAACGCGCCATCCGCGAACAAATCGCAAAGGGCTGCCATCTCGTGCTTACCACCGGCGGTACCGGTGTGGCGCCGCGTGATGTCACCCCCGAGGCCGTGCGGGAAATTGCCGATCGCGAATTGCCCGGCTTTGGCGAAGTGATGCGGATGGAATCAATGAAAATCACCGAGAACGCAATCCTCTCCCGTAGCCTCGCGGTTGCGGTGGGTAATGCGTTAGTAATTTGTTTGCCCGGAAAACCAAAGGGCGCGGTCGAATGCCTCGGTTTTGTCGTTGGGGCGATCCCGCATTGCGTGGAAGTCGTAGCGGGTGTTCCAACAAGTTGCTGATGGTTGATTCCGGCATCCAATTTTATAATCGTTACACCGACACGGTGGAGAACGAAGTTGTCTACGGCGAGCGATGGCTGCGTTGGATCCTATTTAATCCGTTCGGCCAAATCGCATTGCACGCGGTGGCAAAGCGCGCGTGGTTTTCGCGATGGTATGGCTGGCGAATGAGCTGCGCGGGCAGCGCCTCGCGCGTGAAACCATTCATCGAGCAATACGGAATCGCTGAAGGCGAGCACGTCAAGGCGGCGGATGAGTTTACCTCGTTTAACGATTTCTTTTATCGCAAACTTAAGCCCGGGGCGCGACCAGTGGATGCGGCGGGTGACTCCGTGGTGTTTCCCGCAGACGGGCGTCATCTTGGGTTCGCAAAGGCCTCGGAGGTGGAAGGTGTGTTTGTGAAAGGGCAACAATTTGATTTGCCGCGCCTTTTGGGAGATGCCTCGCTGGTCAAGCGATTTGCTGATGGCGCGGCGGTGTTTTCGCGGTTGTGTCCGGTGGATTATCATCGTTTTCATTTCCCTGTGGCGGGCGTCCCGCAAGAGGCGCGCTTGATCAATGGCCCTTTATATTCTGTGAATCCGCTGGCCCTGCGTGATCGTCTGGCGATCCTCTGGGAAAACAAACGATTCATTACTGAAATCAAAACGGAAAAAAATGGAAGCGTGCTGACGATCGAAATCGGTGCGACAAACGTGGGCAGCGTCAATCACACATTCGTGCCCTTGCGCGCGGTATCAAAAGGTGAAGAGAAAGGGTGTTTCGCCTTTGGTGGTTCGGCGACGTTTACAATTTTTGAGCCGGGCCGCGTGGAGCTGGCGGCCGATTTGCTGGAGCATTCGGCCCAAAGACGTGAGGTTTACGCCAAAGTAGGTGATCGAATGGGGTCGTTCCGGTCTTGATTAACCGGGGGTGCAGCAGATAATCGCGCCAGAGAATTTATGAGAACCTTTGTTTATTTAATGTCCACGTGCAGCTTGATGTGCGCTGCAGATTATCGGCCCGGACCGAACGCACAACGTCAGGAGGGCGTGCCGAGCGGTAAAGTAATCCAAGGCGAATGGAATCATTGCAAGGCATTCCCGGGCACAACACGTTCGTATTGGGTGTACATTCCGGCACAGTACAATCCAAAGCAGCCAGCAAACCTGATGGTGTTTCAGGATGGCGGCGGGTTTGTCCGTGAGAATGGCCACACGCGTGTGCCGATTGTGTTCGACAATCTCATTCACAAAAAAGAATTACCGGTGACGATCGGACTCTTTGTCAATCCGGGCACCGTGCCGCCCAGCGAGGCGGGAAATCAACCGCGGCGCAATCGGGCGTTTGAATACGACACGGTGAGTGTCGACTACGCCAATTTTATCATCGATGAACTCTGGCCGGTGGTTGCGAAAATGCATAGCCTAAAGATTGCGAAAAATCCACGTTCGCGGGCAATTTGCGGAAACAGCTCCGGCGGCATCGCAGCATTCACCGCGGCGTGGTTTCGGCCGGATTTCTTTGGCGGCGTGATCAGTCATGTCGGGAGTTTTACAAATATCCGCGGGGGTTATGTCTACCCCGCGCTAATTCGTAAGACCGAGCGGAAAAACATCCGCGTATTGCTGGCGGAAGGTCGAAATGATTTGGATAATTTGCATGGGCATTGGCCGCTCTCGAATGCACAAATGTCAGCGGCGCTCCGGTTCAAAGGCTACGAGCATAAGATGGTTTGGGGAGAGGATGGCCATAGCGGTCGGCACGGCGGCTCAATTTTCCCGCAATCAGTGAAGTGGATTTTCAGCGATGCAAAAAATGAAGCAATTGAAAAACCACAGCCAAAAATACCTGAATACAAGTACACAAAGGATTCGGAACGTCAAAGAGATGTGCCGCGCGGCAAGGTGACAGAGCATCTTCTTGAGAGTAAAATTTTCAAAGATACTCGACGCGAGTATTTCGTGTACGTGCCCGCGCAGTACCGGGCCGAGCAACCCGCGTGTGTGATGGTGTTTCAGGATGGCCATGCGTATGTGAACGAAAAGGGTGATGTGCGTGCGTCGATTGTATTCGACAATCTCATTCATAAAAAAGAAATGCCGGTAACGATTGGTGTCTTTGTGAATCCAGGGCATCGCGGGAAGGAGTTTCCAGAAAATCGATGGCGTGCAAATAATCGGAGCTTTGAATACGATTCACTTGGCGATCAGTATGCGCGTTTCGTGCTGGAGGAGTTGTTACCGGCGGTTGGCGCGAACTATAATCTTTCGGACAAGGCGGCAGACCGCGCAATCTGCGGCGCGAGCAGTGGCGGCATCTGCGCTTTCACTGTGGCGTGGGAAAGGCCGGATGCATTCAGTAAAGTGTATAGTATGATCGGCAGCTTCACGAATATTCGCGGTGGCCATGTGTATCCTAGTTGGATCCGTAAAACCGCACGCAAACCGGTAAAAGTTTTTCTGCAGGAGGGACGAAATGACATCAACAACATACATGGCCATTGGCCGCTGGCCAACGAACAGATGGCGGCTGCACTGAAGTTTATGAACTGGGACTACAAATTCGTGTACGGCGAAGACAAGCACAACCTGAAACACGGCGGTACAATTTTGCCTGACGCTTTGCGCTGGCTTTGGGCGGATCATTTGAAAGGAAAGGAATAATCAATGAGACAGTTTTTTCTGATAATCTTAATGGTCGCTGCGGTCCCACTTTTCGCACAGGACATGCCGTTGTCGCAGGTGCTGATTCCTGGTGAAAAATGGCAATTGGTAGTGGATAGATTGGGTTTTTCCGATGCGCCGACGGCGGATGATCAGGGTAATTTTTATTTCTCAGATATGCGCAGCGAGCAAGGACTTTTTCGGGTTGACGCGGCTGGAAAAGTTTCGCCTTTTCTCGAAGGCGCAACGGGAATCAGCGGAATGAAGTTTGGCCCGGACGGAAAATTATATGCCTGCCGCGGCCGCACGCGGGAGTTGATTTCTATTGATGTAATGACCCGAAAAATCACGGTGATCGCCAACGATGTGCGCCCAAATGATCTGGTGGTGACGCACAAAGGCTATTTGTATTTTACTGAGACACCCAAAAAACAAGTGACCTTCGTGAACACAAAAACCGGCGCATTGATGGCGGCTGATGTGGGGATTACCGGCCCGAATGGCATTTGTCTGTCGCCGGATCAAGGCACGCTGGCGGTTTCAGATTTCCGCGGGCAACATTGCTGGGCATTTCGCATTGAGAGTAATGGTGCATTGAATCACAAACAGCCGTACATGACGATGCGCCTTAAGCCGAACCCGAATGCGGAGCGGGGAATTTTGCCCAAGTTTAATCCATCTTGTCGCGGTGACGGAATGATCACGGATGCCTTTGGGCGCTATTACGTGACGACCGAATTGGGCGTGCAATATTTCGACCCAACCGGCCGCATCAGTGGAGTGATTCCAGGCCCGTCGGAAATCAAAGGGATGACGAGCGTGACTTTCGCCGGCCCGAAATTAAATTTCATGTACATCACTTGTTTCGATAAGATTTATCGAATGAAGACTAAGACACAAGGGGTGTTGTATCAAAACGGGCCTCAGAGTTATCCGCCAAAGAAAAAGTAGTTAGAGGTATTTCCCCAAGATTGGTTTCAATGCCCTAACTGTCTTTGCAGGCCACGCTTTCCGATCGGTCATAATCGCATTTTCCAGCGCGCTGTGGCAAGGCCAGTCGGCGGGAGTTTCGGGGATAAGGGGAATTGCATCAGCCAACACAGCCTTGGCCGTTGCGGCGTTGCGGGTGAGATTTTCGATAACCATTTCCACCGTTACGTGTGCTTCATTGGTTTTCCAGCAATCGTAATCGGTGATCATCGCCATTGTCGCGTAGGCGATTTCTGCCTCGCGCGCACACTTGGCCTCGCCGAGATTGGTCATGCCGATGACATCGTACTTGAGTTTGTGATTGGTGAGCGACTCGGCGCGCGTGCTAAAAGCGGGGCCTTCCATGTTCACATAGGTTCCGCCGTTGTGGACGCGTGCTTTGTTTCGTTTGGAAGTTTTCAGAAGCAGCTGGCGCAGCTCTTCACAAATGGGATCGGCGAAAGCTACATGGCCGGCAATGCCGTCGCCAAAGAAAGTGTGGGTGGCGGATTGTTTGGTGCGATCAAGAAATTGATCGATCAATACAATGTCGCAGGGGCGATATTTTTTCTGTAACGACCCTACCGCGCTGACGCTGATGACCCATTGCACGCCCAGCTTTTTCATGGCCCAAAGATTGGCGCGGTGATTCAGCTCGCTGGGTAGAATACGGTGTCCGCGGCCGTGGCGGGGGAGAAAAGCAATCTCGCGGCCGACGAGTTTGCCGGTGAGAAATTGGTCCGACGGTGCGCCGAACGGGGTTTTAACGCTTACCCATTTTTTATTGCAAAAGCCTTCAATGTCGTAAAGCCCGCTGCCGCCGATGATCCCGATGCGATGTTTTTGAGTTGGCATAGTCTTTTTTATCGCGTTGCGCTTTTGAATGTTGCAGGGTGAGCGCACCCTAACGAATCGAGGCGGTTCGCCGTGCCCAATGTGGTCGGTGGATGGCCTGCGAGCAAGCAGTGTTTTCATGGCTGAACATCAACATAAATCATTTGATCCAGATCACGTTTTGTCGGTAGTGATGGGGGGAGGGCGCGGCACGCGTCTGTTTCCGCTCACCCGCCAACGAGCCAAACCGGCTGTGCCGCTTGCGGGCAAGTATCGGCTTGTTGATATCCCCATATCTAACTGCATTAATTCGGGCCTTAAACGGGTCTATTTGCTCACACAATTTAATTCAGCTTCACTGCATCGGCATATTTCGCAATCATACAAGTTTGATCATTTTACCCATGGTTTTGTGGAGATTCTTGCAGCGGAACAAACGCTTTCAGATTCATCCTGGTTTCAAGGTACAGCGGATGCCGTGCGGAAGCACATGTCCCATTTTTTGAATCATCGTTTTGAATACATTCTAATTTTGAGCGGGGATCAGTTGTACAATATGGATTTCAGGAAGGTTTTCAAAGAACACATTGAGAACGACGCAGAGCTTACGGTAGCGACCATCCCTGTGAACCGTGAGGCGGTGAGCGGATTTGGGATAATGCAGATCGATGAGGCGCAACGCATTCGTGAATTTGTGGAAAAGCCCAAAGATGAGGCGCTCATTGATTCCTTGAAATTACCGGATTCCACCTGTTCGGATCTGAAAATCAAGGCCGGTGATGATCAGTTTTTGGCATCAATGGGAATCTATATTTTCAATCGTGATGTGTTGCTAGATTTGTTAGACAGTGATCAAGCAGATTTCGGAAAACATATCATCCCTGAGGCGATCAAAACCCGGCGGTCCTTTTCCTATGTGTATCAGGGATATTGGGAAGATGTTGGCACTATTAAAACATTTTTTGATGCTAATCTTGATGCGGCCAGTGAACTGCCCAAATTTAATTTCTTTGATATGTCCGCGCCAATTTTCACCCGTCCGCGTTTTCTGCCCGCGAGTAAAATAAATAGTGCCGCCATTGATCATGCCGTGTTGAGTGACGGGTGTATCATTAATCGTGCGCAAATCAGCCATAGCATCGTGGGGGTTCGCAGTGTGGTGGGGATGGGCACAAAGCTTCATCGAGTTGTGATGATGGGGGCGGATTACTATGAATCTGATTTTTCAATCAGGGATCATCACGCACAAAATATCCCCGCCATTGGGATTGGTAGCAACACTCGGATTGAGAATGCCATCATAGATAAGAACGCGCGTATCGGTGATAACTGCGTAATCAGCCCGGAGGGCCATGAAGAAAACGAAGATGGCGAAGGTTATGTTGTGCGGGACGGCATTATCATCATTCAAAAAAATGCCGTGGTACCGCACAACGCAGTTCTTTAATTTGCTGGGGTGAGGGCGAAGAGGCTATTTGCCTGCACTGTGGTACTGATGATGCTCCTCAGCCCGGCGTTTGCCTTCGGCCACCATTTCGGCAGGCAAGAGCAGGGCTAATTCATCACGCGCTTCGATATATTTTTTATTTCCCTCGGCAGCGAGCTGTAACCACTTGAATGCCTCAATGCGATCGCGCGGCACGCCGCTGCCTTCCTTAAGCGCAAGGCCTAACAAATATTGCCCGTCAGGGTGATTTCCCATTGCGGATTTTTGATACCACTTGACCGCTTCCATGTAATTTTGTGGAACGCCCTGACCGTTTTGAAACATGGCGCCTAAGGAAAATTGAGCAACCGCGTGGCCCTCCTCGGCCAGTTGACGGAAGAGCAGGGCGGCCCGTTCGTAATCAATAGGAGTGCCGTTGCCGGAGTAATGATCGTAGGCCTGCCCCAGTTTGTCTTCTGGATCGGCCCGCATCGCTTCGGCTTCCGCGGCAAGCGCCTTGGCTTTGGCGTTTGCTTCTGCCTGCGCTTGAGCTTTGGATTTGCCGCAACCTGATCCGGCTAAAAGCAAAATAAACGCCAAAGCAACCATGGCATAAATAAACCGCTCTGTTTGTTTTTCTCGCATGTCACCCTCCTTGGAAAGGGTTCAAAGAACATACTGGGAAATTAGTGTTTGTCAAGTTTGAGTTATTTAACTTATCCGCACGAATTATTGTACAAGTATCTGTGTTGTTGCTAATTCGCCGTTGGCCAGCGCTGAGTTGGTTTCCGTCAGGGGGCGGGGCATGCGGCGGCGAATATCGGGGAATTCGTTTAAAAAGGTATGGATAGGTTTTGCTTTTAGCACGGTGTTTAAATTGTGAGGTAGGCTGCCGGTTGCCTGATAGGCTTTCAATTCGTTCAGGTGAAACATCAACATACCAATGGCTTGGCCGGTTGAGTCGAGCAATGGCGCGCCCGAATAGCTGGGTTGTACATTTAAGTTTGCCTGTACTTGTCTTGGGTCGAGTGTTTGTCCTGTTAATTTTCGAACGAATCCATGCGAATATTTTGGGCCGGAATTTTTTTCGAATTGCGCGGGGAGGCCGATAGTGAACACCGGAAGCCCGAGGTGAATCTGCCGCCCAGTCATCAAGGTGAGGGCGGGGGTGATTGCTTCAATTTTAAGCAAGGCAAGATTGTTGACGGAATCAGTCTTAAGAACACGCGCTAAATACCGATGCCCCTTGAGCAACACCTCGATGCTTTCGGCTTGGGCGACAAGGTGATGGGTGGTGAGCAGGTGGCCCTGTTTGGTAATAAAAAACCCGGATCCGATCGCGCCGTTCTTTGATCGCGTTGCGCTGGCCAGAAAAGTGGAGACCTGTTTGTTGACCGTCTTTTGTTGATCGTCGGACAATTTTCCGTTCACAGCGGCGAGGTGAGCGCGGGCCGCGACGTGGCCTTGATGCGCGGCGAGTTGAAACCACTTCGCTGCTTCTACGCGGTCGGGGTCAGCCAGTGTGCCAAAGTGGAGTGCGGCGCCCAGCAGGAATTGCGCGCGCACATCGCCTTGGCCGGCCGCATCGCGATAGAATTTTAATGCGCGATTAGGGTCTCGTGCCACCCCGCGGCCAGTGGCGTGCATAAGTGCCAGATTGCATTGGGCGGCGGCAAGGTTCATTCGGGCGGCGTTGCCATACCATTCGGCGGCCTTGGCGGCATCGGCGGGTACTCCGTGGCCGTGTTCATATGAGGTGCCCAGATTGTTCATCGCGGCGGCATGACCCTGGGCTGCGGCTTGCAGATAAAATTTATTCGCCTTCACATAATCTTTGGCTTGCGCGTGAAAGTTGCCCAGCGTGTAGAGTGCGATGGCGTCCTTGTGATCTGCCGCGCGTGTGAGCCAGCTTAAGGCGAGCTCATGATTTTTGGGTACGCCCCGTCCTTTCAGTAGGCAAATGCCAAGCTGCCCTTGAGCGCGCGCGTGGCCTGCGGCCGCTGCTAGTTGGAATTGCTGTGCGGCCAGAGTGTGATTGGGTTTGCCGCCCAAGCCGGTGTAATGGTTCATGCCCAGGTGGAAATGATATTCGCCATCGCCCCCTTCGGCTAAGGGGGGCTTAGCCTTGACAGGCGCCGCGCTGTGCAGCGTTTGCAGTGTAAAGGCAAGGCATAGCAGTGATTGGAAAACGATTTGTAGGCGCATCTTTCCTCCTTGAGACGGCGCAGCCATCAAGGCCAGATGATGGTTTCTGCAATGCAGCCGGACAAGCGGCAGTTATGCACAATCAAGCGAATGGGTGCGGGTTAGCTTGCGCTCTCAATTCTCTTAACCGTGAGCGGCCCATCAAAAATCGTGAGGCTCACCACTTCTGTGCGCGCCACGTGAGGGCCGTGGACTTCGCCTTTGGGAGCGTGAAATAATGTACCCGCCGTGTACACTGTGCCGCTCTCTTCCCATTCGCCGCTGAGCACGTAGGCTGTTTCGTTGGCGGCGGGATGGATGTGGGCAGGGACGGTGGTGCCGGCGTGGAATTTCCGTAGCACCGTGACGCCGGCGGTGGCTTCATCCTTGCGCAGGATTTTCAGTTCCACGCCTTCGTACGGGCCGGTTTGCCAGTCGGTTTGCGATTCGTTGAGGGTGAATGGAAACATTGTGGATTTACGATTTCAGATTGACGTTTGACGAATGGCTCTGCCTCAATCGTAGGTCGTCAATCTGAAATCGTAAATCCAATAAATGCATCTCTGGCGCGAACCCATCCCCGAAACTTGGCTGCCCAAAGTGCTGGGCAATCTGGACGCGGTGTTGCTCGATCACTGCCACCTTGAGCGCAAAGCGGCGGCCAGCGCGTTGAGCTTGATGAAATATCCCGAGCTGGCCGGACGCGCTCGCGAGCTCAACGCCATCGCGCAGGAAGAATTGGAGCATTTCAATTTGCTGCTCGATTTGCTCGAGCAACGCGGCGTGCCCTTTGGAGTGCCGCATTCGAGCCCGTGGATTAGCGGCCTGATGCGCTTCATCCGCAAAGGTCGGCGCGAGCAAGTCATTGATCATCTCATCGCCGCTTCATTGGTCGAAGGGCGGAGTTGCGAGAAATTCCAGATCCTTGCCCAAACCCTGCGCGACACGGAGCCCGCGCTTGCTGATTTTTATGCGAATCTTGTGGCCAGCGAAGGCAACCATTATGCGGAATTCTGGCTCATGGCCTGCAAAATCAACAATGCGGAGGCGCATGAACGCCTGGATGCATTTTTAGATTTGGATGCGGAATTGATCACGCAGTCACACGAATTGCCGTTGCTCCATTAAAGAAATTAATGGTGCGCGAGAGAGGACTCGAACCTCCACCCCCGAAAGGACTACCACCTCAAGGTAGCGCGTCTACCAATTCCGCCACTCGCGCACGGGGGCGGATATATTGCCTTTCGGCGAGGTGTTGGCAAGGCGAATCTGTGGGTCAGTGCGGGGTTGATTTGTGGTGAAGATTGCCATATCGTGCCGGTAGGGAAGGAAGAGTTATTTATAATCTATGTCGGAAAGGGATCATACAGCCGTAGGCGGGGAGGTGCGTCAGCTCTGGGAAAAGGGTTATGACTGTGTCGAGAAGAAGAATTTTGACTACGCGATGGAATTGCTGTGCATGGCGCTGGTGCAGGATCCGTCGTTTTTCGAGTGCCGGATGGCACTGCGCGCTGCGCAGATGAAAAAGCACGCGAATGCGGGGCGGATGGCCAAGATGGCGGCGGTCGCGACAACGGCGCATCACTTGGCGCAGGCAAAGTTGGCGTTGAGTAAAAAAAATAATTTTGGCGCGCTGGCGCACGCAGAGAAAATCTTATGCGCGGATCCTGAAAACGCTTCGGGGCATCGGGTGATTGTGGATGCCTCAAAAGCGTTAAATTATCCGCAGACGTTGATCTCCTCCTTGCAACTGCTCAAACGGGTAAATCCCAAGGACAATAAGTTGACACAGGAATTGGCCGACGCATTAGAAATGCTTGGAGATTATGATCAGGCGGAGCAGGTGATGGCGCAATTGTCACGGTTGAATCCGGATGATATTTATCTTCAACAGGCGTACCGAGACACTGCGGCAAAGGCGACGATTTATCGTGGTGGTTACGAAAAGATGATGGAGGATGACGAAGAGGAGAGTGAGTCGGCTCCCAGCGATTACACTTCCGAGGATGTGTTGGAGGAAAAGATTTATTACATGGAGGAAACGCTGCAGGACGAGCCGGAAAACTATAAACTCGCGGTGGATATCGCGCGGCTGTACGTGGAGCGGCATGATTTTGACCGAGCATTTGAATATTATGACTGGGTGTTGGAAAAAAATCCGGTTGGAGATTCGGCCATCGACAAAGCCATTGCGGAAGCCCATGAGGCGCGTTTTGAATTTGAGTTGCGACAGCTCAATCCTGATGACCCGCACGAGGCCGCTGAGCACGCGCGGCTCATCGAGGAGCGCGATGCCTTTATGCTGGAGAATTGCCGGAAGCGCGCCGAGCGTTACCCCACCATGCTGGAGTTTCGATTTGAGCTGGGCGAATGGCTCTTTCGAGCAGGCGATGTGAACGAGGCCATCCAGGCTTTTCAACGCGCGCAAAACAGCCCGGGCCATCGGCTGCGCTCGCTGAGTTACCTGGGCCAATGTTTTCTGCAACGCGGCATGCACGACATGGCGGTGAGTATGTTCGAGAAAGGCCTGCAGGAAAAATCCGCAATGGATGATCAGAAGAAGGAAATGGTTTACCACCTCGGCTGCGTGTACGAAGAGATCGGTAAAATATCCGAGGCAATGGAGCAGTTCAAAAGCATTTACGAAGTGGATATTGGCTACCGTGATGTGGCCGCCAAGGTCGAGAGTGGGTATATGTAAAGTAGCCCGAGCCGTTGACGCACGGGGCATTTTCAGTTAGGGAAGGGGCGATATGAAATTCCTAATTCGAATGATTCTGGCCGCGCCGTTGTGGGCGGGCTTTAATGGCTTCGCCGATGATACTGCCAAACCGGTGGTCTTTAAAGTGAGCGTGCAATCCTTTACCGCGCCCGCGAAATGGAAGAGCACACCGACCGCCAGCCGAATGCGTGCGGCGCAATTCACCGTGCCGGGAAAGGCGAAAACTGATGCGGCGGAGTGCGTGTTCTTTTATTTTGGGCCCGGTCAGGCGGGTGGCGCACAGGCGAATTTGCGGCGTTGGGTGGGCCAATTTGCACCCGATCCCAAACCGGTCATCAAGACTGAAGAAGCCAAACACGGCGAAACGCCGGTGGTGTATTTGTTTGCTGAAGGCACCTTCATGAGCGGGCCGCCCTTCGGCGGAGCCAAAGTGCCCAAGAAAGATTACGGGATGACCGCCGCCGTTTTGGGCACAAAGCCGGGCTATATTTTTGTCAAATTAACCGGCCCCAAAGCCACCGTGGAAACCGCCCGGGCGGATTTCAAAAAAATGATTGAGAGCGGATTGAAGAAGTAAGCGTCTCATCCCCGCATGAAATTATTTTCCAAACGACTTGGAGGCGCGCTTCTGGCCTTCGCGGCTTGTTGTGCGATGGCCGGCACGGTGACCACCAAGGATGGCCAGGGCTTTACGGGTCTCGTGCAGTTTGCGAATGCGGATCATTTAAGCGTGGGGCCGGCGAAGGGCAATCGGAAGCTCATCGCGCTGGCGGATGTATTGACGGCCACGTTCGATCCTCCGTTGAATTCGGATCAAATCGCACAAGGCGCGCCGATGGCCGGCAAGGGGCGAGGATTGTTGGCGGCGTATCACGACCGGCCGAATTTCAAAGGGCGCGTGATTTATCGGCTGGACGAAACCATCGACCACCAATGGCGTTCCAATAATCCGGTATTCGATTTGCCGCGCGATTATTTTTCAGTGCGTTGGAGTGGCGAATTGGAAGCACCGGTGACGGGCGAATACACGTTCACGTTGCTGGCCAATGATGGTGGGAAATTAAAAGTGGGCACACTGGAGGTGGGGCGGATGGAGGCGCTGGCGGGGTTCCGCGAACGGGGAAAGGTGACGCTGCAAGGCGGCAAGCGGGTTCCTTTTTCATTTGAGTTTTTTGATAACTACGGCGAAGCCAGCGCGCGGATTCATTGGCAGGGGCCGGGGTTTCAGGCAGGGCC
Source organism: Limisphaerales bacterium (assembly GCA_014382585.1). Classification (NCBI taxonomy): domain Bacteria; kingdom Pseudomonadati; phylum Verrucomicrobiota; class Verrucomicrobiia; order Limisphaerales; species Limisphaerales bacterium. Next base: position 66,259 of record JACNJL010000018.1, read on the forward strand.
GATTCCGTTGCGGCAATTGTATCCCGCTGTGCCCGCCGAGCGCGCACCGAAGGGCCTTGTGGGGCAGCACGGGTTTCTGGGATCGTATTATCAAAACCGGTTTTTTTATGGCGATGCCGTGCTGGCGATTGATTCGAAGCTTGATTTCGCTGCAGTGAAGCCGCCCAAGGAGTTTGCGGATAAAAATTACAGCGTGCGATGGACGGGACAATTGAAGGCCACGCACACAGAGGAGTACACGTTCAAAGTGGAAACTGATGAAGGTGTGCGGCTATGGGTGGACGGGCGTTTGGTGGTGAATCAGCTTTCCAATCGCACATTGCAATCATTTACGGGTACCGCGCCGCTGGAACGCGGCAGGCGCTATAATTTGCGGATCGAATCGGTGCATCGTACGGGCGGCGGTCGCCTGAAGGCTTCGTGGGTCAGTAAATCGATGCAAGAGTCGGTGCTGGGCGGCGACGCGACATTTCCTTTTTTTCAACCACCGATTCCAGCGCAGTTGGAAGGCGGCGAGATGGAGGAATCGCAAATGCTTGGCGTGTTTTCCTGGGGGGGGTCTCGCGTGGCCGCCGCCGTGGCTATGGCGGATGATTCGGCGGTGCGGTTTGGAGAGGGTAGTTTTCCGGCGCAGATGTCCACCGTGAACGTGGCGCGTATTGTGCTCAAGCCTGTGCCGGAGCGTCACCTCGCGCGCTTGGAGGCGCAGCGAAAAGGGGTGTTGCTGGCGAATGGTGATTTTATTGAAGGTGAATTGCAGGAGCTCAATGCTAATTGGATGACGCTTAACTCGGTGTTGTTTGGCATCAAAGTGTACGGGCGAGGCGAGGTCATCGCATTGGTGCTGGGCAAAATTGCCACCAAGCCACCGCGTAGTGCGAAGTTTGAAATACGTCTGGAAGATGGGTCGCTGCTTTTCGCACGCCGTTTCAAATTGGAAAAAGGGAGTGTGGAGGTCGATGATCCGACGGTGGGCAAAGTGAGCGTTCCGTTCGCTGAACTGGAAGAGCTGCGGGCGGTTAAGGGCAAATAAAAAAAGGCCGGGATTGCTCCCGGCCTTTGGGTTGATTGTTTTTCTTTTTTCTAATTCTTCACCGATAGCTTGTGGCTGGCGGAGTGGCTGTTGAATTCAGGCGCGTAGAGGCATTGAATGTTGGCGATGCCGCTTTGATATTGGCCTTTGTGCTGCACACGGATGTTGTACTCGAAGACGTAAACGCCTTTGGGTAGGTAGTCGATGTAGAAGTGCGAGGCGGTGTCGCGGGTCATGTGGTAGTACCCGAGGCCGTCTTGATACTTGTAGTTGCTGAGCACGTTGGTGGGCTCGGTGCCGCTGCCGCGTTGGTCTTTCATGTGGACATATTCCATATCGCGATCGGTGCGGAGTACGAGGCGCACGACCAGTTCATCACCACTTTTGAGGCCGCCGCTGATGGGTTTGAGCTGCGGGCCTTTCGGGGTGTTGACCTTGGTGAAGAGCTGCTTGGTGAGCTTCAGCGGGGTGTCTTCGTGCGGGGTGACTTTGGAAATGTCTTCCATGTATTGCCAGTGCACGCTGCCCCACGCGACGCCTTCGTCATGTTTGGTGAGCTTGATGTTTCCGTAGCTGGGCTTCACGTCGCTTCCGAGGAACCGATGCTCGTAAAAGCCGGTGCCGGCTTCGACGTTCTTGGGCTCGATCTTGTGGTCGCCCACGGTGACTTCTACGAGCGCATCGCTGATGAGCGGGTTGGCGCCTTGCAGCAGCAGCGCGTAGCACGCGTCGGCGGTGGCTTTGGTGGTCTTCCAATCCTGCGTTTGCTTTTGCTTGAGCAGCCAAACTTTGGCGTCCTCGAGCGCATCGAAATCCTGCGTCACTTCGTGGAAGGCTTCGATCATCATCGCCTGCGTTTCGATGGGTGCGCGGTACCACCAATGGCTGTGCTCGAGATCGCGCCAGAAGAGCCCCATTTCCTCATTGGACACGGAGCGTTCCTTGATGGATTTAATGATGAGCTTGGCGAGTCCGTTGTAGTTTGCTTTTTTCTGGAATTTGCCGATGCGATCCATCGCGATGGCCACTTGCGCCTGATTCATTCGCGGCAAGCGCAGGAAGTATTGCGTGCCGTCTTTCTCAGTTTTTACCGCTTGATTGATGAAGTATTCGATGGCCACACGATGTTGTGCGGCGATGGGGCGGTCTTTCAGGAAGAAGGAGCGGCAATAGAGATACTGCGCGATTATTGAGGACAGGTTGTTGCGTTCGAGGTTGCCGTGTTTTTTGATCTCGAGGTAGGTGCGATGGATCCAATTGTCGAGGCGGTTGACGGCTTTGATGGCCATGTTCGCATCGATATCCACATTCATCGCGCGCATCCGGCCGAAGCCGGTGGTGATGTAGAGCGTGATGTAATCGCTGGGACGCCCGCCGGGCATCCACGGCCACGCGCCGTCGGCAAACTGGGTTTCGCGCAGCTTACGGATGGACATTTGCGTTTCGGCGGTGAGGCGTTTGTCCTCGAAGAGAATGCCCACATTGCGGCGCGCCTGACTTTCACTTTTGGCTTGGCGCAGCCACGGGGTTTCTTCGAGCATCACGGATTTGAGGTCCTGATTTTTCTCCAACGGGCTATCGAGCGCCGGTGTATTGCGCCATTGATCAAACACGCCGCGGATGCGCGGATCGCTGTTGGCGATGTGGCGCGCGAGGCCGTTGGCGTACAAGCGCGTAAAGGTGCTCATGGTGCTGGGGTGGGGGCTCTCCATTAGGTACGGCAGCGCCATCACCGCGTACCAGTTGGGGTTGGAAACCATTTGCACGGTGTAACGCTCGTGCTTGATGGTATCGCTCGCGCCGGAGCCGATGAGTTTGCCGAACTTGAATTCCTTGGTCTTCGCGCCGCGAATGGGGAGCGGCAGGCTTTCGGTCACAAAGATGCGGCGGCTGAGTACGGGCAGGAAGCCTTGCTCGCCATCGGTGACGGTGTCCGTGCCGCCCACGGCTTTGTAAGTGAGGAAGCCGAGGTCATCCGGCACGGTGATGCGCCAGCTGTACGTTTTACTTTGCTTGGCGGGCACGATGAATTTCTGATCGAGATCGGCATTGCCGAGTTGATCATCGACCGGATCATTCGTGAGCGCGTCGGCGAAGGTAAGGCGCACTTTGCCGGTGGCCTCTTTGTCGGTCATATTGCTGACCTTCACGGTGAACTCCAGTTGATCGCCCTCGCGCAGGAAACGCGGTGGGTTAGGCTGCACCATAATATCCTTGGCGGTCACCGTGCTGCCGCTGAGGAAACCGCTGCGTAATTCGTTGTCGTGCGTGAAGCCCATAAACTTCCATTTAGTGAGTGCCTCGGGCATGGAGAATTCCAAACGTACCTCGCCTTTTTTATTGGCCACAATGTGCGGCATAAAAAAGGCGGTTTCGTTGAGGTTTTTACGGGCGGTCACTTGGTCGAGGTTCGGCCCAGTGGAGGCTGCGCCTCCGCCTTCGTCCTTGGCTTCTTTGTCACGCTTTTTATCTGCAAAGCCGCCGCCGGCGCCTTCCATCGCGGCGCCATCAGCTTCGGCCATTCCGCCAGCGGCTTTGCGCATTGCCATTTGGGGGGCGGCTACGCCGGGTGCGCCCATTGCGGCATTCATCGCCATTTCCGGGCGCCCACCACGGAAGGCCGACGCTCTCTTGGCGCCGTAGTAACCATAACCATAAAGATTTGCGGTGATTTCGCGGGGGAAGCTACGGTAGTTGTGGCTCACGTTGTGATGGCTGGGGCGGGTCCATTGGCCGTGCAGATGGTTGAGGCCTTTGGCGCTGTTTTCAAAACGTTGGCTCAACTGGGCGTAATCCTGCCGGAACACGTTGAGGTCCTGCTGCCATTGGTGCGGTTTGAATTGGTCGAGGCTTTCGTCGTATAGCACGGCGGCCATTTCGGCGACGGCTTTTTCGGCGTTGGAACCGGTGATGACGGCGGTCCATTTTTCCTTTTGGCCGGGCTGCAGTTTATCCGTGAAATGCTCCCACTTGACGGTGAGATTTTTATTGGTCCAGGGCACATTGATCTTGCGGCTGCTGAGGTACGCGCGATTTTCACGCACCATCGTGACGTGTAGCGTGAAGCCGCCGCGCATCGCTTCGTTCACCGCTTGTTTGATGGCGAACTGTGTGAGGCCGCGTTCGGTCCAGAAGCTTTGGAGAATTTTGCGGCGATGTTCGATCTCGATGTACGCGCGGGCCTGGCCGTAGCCGCTGCCCCACAAGGCCATAAACTCGTTGCCCGGCTCGACGTTCCACGTGGGCGACTTGAGCACGTGCGGCACACGGATGCCGAGCTTTGCCGCTTGCGGGTTGAGTACTTGGATGGGGGAACGCGCGGTGACTTTTTTGCCAAAGCGATCCTGTGTTTCGAGGATCACGCGGTACGCGCCTTCGTTGAGTTTGAAGTTAAAACTCGCTTGTCCGCTCGCGTCGGTGGTGAAGCCTTTTTCGGCGACGACCTTGCCGAGTTCCCACGAATTGACATTCGAAGAATCCGGCGCGGGCACAAACTCCGGCGCAAACCGGCCGTGACGATGAGGCATCACGTGGCGCGGGTTGACGAGCTTGGCGCGCTCGACGTTGGCGGGTTGTTTCAGCGCGTACAATTTCAGGGTGCCTTCGGCGCGTTGGCCGATGCCGTCGAGTGACGTGGTGCTAATGCTAATCGCGGTGTCCTTGCCTTGCACCTGCCAATCGGCGGCGGACACGCTGGCTTTCAGCGCGGTGTAGCCGAGGTTGATGGAGTGGCTGTCACTGCGGGTTTCGCCGGTGGTATCGGTGACGTCCGCGTGGATGGTGTAACGGAAGGTCGGCTCGTCCTTGGCCGCAACGCTGAGGTCCGGCTTGGCGATGAACTTCACATCAAACGCGCCATTGGCTTTGGTGGTGGCGGTGCCGTGAGCGATTTCCTGCGTCTTGCCCTGGGGCATGGGGCGCCACCAATAGTGCCAGCCCCACCACACGGGATAACGCACCTCGCGGACCACGCGCCATTTCACTTTCGCATCGTTGATGGCCGCGCCGGTGTAGCCGGTGGCCTTGCCGATGAGGGCGACTTCGCCGCTGAGTTTGCCAGCGGTTTGGGGGGCGTCGAGTTCCACTTGGAATTTGGGCCGCTTGTATTCCTCCACATTGATGGAAGCATTGCCGCGCGGGCCGGTGGTGACTTGCAAACTCATGTGACCCAGCACGCGATCGCGTGGGGCGGTGAACTTGCCGCTGAACGAGCCGTAATCATTGGCGCGATGTTGCTGGCGGGAAACCTCTTTGCCATTGCGATCGCGGAAGATGACCGTCACGAATGAATTCGGGATGGTGCGGTAGTTGTCGTTGTGTTGATCGACGTGAATGCAGAGGCCTTTGTATTCCACCGTTTGGCCGGGGCGATAGAGCGAGCGGTCGGTGAAAAAGATTGTGCGATCGTACGGGTTCGGATTGTGGATGCGACCGTGGTTGTAATAATCATTCGCAGTGCTCAGCTGTTGGGCTCCTTTGCTGGCGAGTAGCAAGTAGCCACGCTGCACGGCGCGGAATTTGAAATGGCCGTTGGCATCGGAAGTCGTCGGAGCCACTTCGGTGCGAACGTTATTGCGCTCGCGGAACCACGCGCGGATCTTGGCGTTGGCCACGGGCTCGCCGCTGTTGGCATCAAGCACAAATCCTTCCACAAGGCCATTGCCGCTGCGCTGGCGCATGACGATGCTGAGGTCGCTCGCCCAAAAGCTGGTGTAATAGCAGACGTTATTGGCGGCAGTGAAATTTTTGGTGTGGCTGCTGATGAGATAATAAAATCCTTCCGGCATTCCTTTGGGCGGTTTGATGGTCTTCACCGCTTCGTGATAGTCGGTGGTGGGCGGCAGTTTGACGCTCCATTCTTTGATGACTTCCTTGCGGAGCAGAGCGGCGCGTTCGTTGTTGTCGAGCCAATTGGGGTTGCCGCGTTTGCGTTTCATGGCTGCTTCCCAATTCTCGGCCACGACACGGAAATGGATTTGGTCCACGTTGCGGTATTTAATCGTGATCTCGGATTGCGGATCATTCCAAACACGCTCGATGTTGACGTTGCTGCTCTTGGCCTCGATTTGGATAACGAGATTGTGGCACTGCGCGCCGCCGGGAGTTTTGGGAAATGCATTCGCGCCTTGGAGAGCGATCTTGCGGGCCTGCACTTTGTCGCCTTCCTGATCGAGCGATTGGGCGAGATGATAGCGGCCGCGGGCGGAGATGCGGTGGTCGGCCCATTCGGCGATGAACCGTTTGAGCGCGGCGCGGTAGCGATCGTTTTTGGTTTCGCCGAAGGCTTTGTTTTTGCCGAAGTTAATGCGCGAAAGATCGGCATCAATGTATGCGCTTTTGTCTTTGTCGTTTTTGTGGAACACAAGCAAGTCGCGGTAAAGATTCAATGCCTTGACCGTGCGGCTTTCGGTGTCGGTGGTCTTGATTTGCCACGCCATGAATTTCGCAGCGGAGTCGAAGACCGGATCGGTGGCGCTCAGTTCAAATGCATCCTGCGCCTTGGCGCCGGCTTGTTCGCCGCTGCTGTAAAACTGCAGCGCGTTGTACACGAGAAAATCGTACATCGTGGGGCGGAAGCTATCGGGCGCCGTGCCTTTTTGCAGGAGCTCATTGTAATCGGCCACGGCGGTTTTTTGCAGAACCGTTTTGTGCGCGAGCGCTTTGGTGAATTGCTTGTCGATCTCCGTGAAAATGCGCGGGAGATCCCACGTCTCAAAATCTTTACCATTCGCGCTGCCCGATTGGGTGCGTTGCACGAAGCGCCAGCGGTTTTGCTGGAAATAATGCCAGTACCAATTGGCGAGAATCGCCTCCATCACCGGCTTCATCGCGGCGGGCGCTTGGGTGATCTCGGCCTCCATCCGTCGAATTTTCTCCTGCGCTTTGTTGCCTTGGATGTTGCTCTCGAGCGCCATCTTTTTGCCAATCGCCTTGATGGCCTCGGCGTAATCCTTGTCGCGCAAGGTCTGCGCGATGATCGGTTCCAGATGCGTGATGGCCGTTTTGGGCAGCCCCTTCTTGAGTGCGGCATCGTAGGCCTTCCAGTTTTGGGCTTTGGAGAGATTGGCGGGCGGATCCGCAGCATTGATGAGTGTGATAGCGACGACCACGAGGGCCAGAGAAGCAATGAGTTTTTTCATAAGAACAGTTGATCCAGTTTTGCAACTAATGGGGGGTTGGACGGCACAAGGCTCAAGCTTACTCCGCCAAACGACTATATAGAAAGGGTAAGCAAAGTGAAGGCGATGGCAACTCCAAATGTAGCCCGGGCGGGTGGGTAGGGAGATTGAACCGTCAAGGCGCCAAGTGGGAATTCCCAATGACCAAAACCCAAAACCAAAGGAATGATCAATCACCAAGCCCCAGATTGGTTTTTGTGATTTGAGACTTCCTTGGGATTTGGTCATTGGGCCTTGGTGATTAATCAATGATCATTGAAAATCCTATCTCTTGTGGGATTTGAGGTTCCTGATGATTTTGCGTTGCCTTGGGGGAGGTTTCCGCTAGGGTCGCCGTCCAACAACAGCACAGGTATATTTTTATGCACAAACAAACCCTTCTTGACGCGGATGTCCCGAATTCTGGCGGTGGCATGAATCAGGTTTCTGACGAGGACAAAAAAGCGGTCGATCAACTGCGTGAGCAGTATGGCGGCATGCGGGCTGAGATGGCGAAGATCATTATTGGTCAGGATAAAGTGGTGGAGCAAATGCTCATCTGTATCCTCTCGCGCGGGCACAGCTTGTTGATGGGCGTGCCGGGCTTGGCGAAGACGTTGATGGTCAACTCGCTGTCCAAAATCATGAGCCTGCAGTTTAGCCGGATTCAGTTCACGCCGGATTTAATGCCGAGTGATATTACGGGCACAGAGATTTTGCAGGAAGGCGAAGCGGGGCGTCGCGAGTTTGAATTCGTGAAGGGCCCGATCTTTGCGAACATCGTGTTGGCGGATGAAATTAACCGGACGCCGCCGAAGACGCAGAGCGCGCTTTTGGAGGCGATGCAGGAGCATCGTGTGACCACCGGCGGCGAGCACCGTGCTTTGCCGCAGCCGTTCTTCGTGTTGGCCACGCAAAACCCAATCGAACAGGAGGGCACGTATCCATTGCCCGAGGCGCAGTTGGACCGCTTTATGTTTCTCATCCAAGTGGATTATCCGAGCGTGGAAGAGGAGCGCCGCATTGCCCGCGAAACCACCGGCACACACACGGCAGATTTGACCGAGGTGATCGATGGCCCCACGCTGCAAACTTACCAAAGTCTTGTGGAGCGTGTGCCGGTACCGGATCACGTTTATGATGATGTGGTGGATATGGTGCGCCTGACGCGGCCGAAGGCGGAAGACGCGCCCGAGTGGATTCAGAAATGGGTCACCTGGGGTTCCGGCCCGCGCGCGGTGCAGTATCTCGTCCGCGGTGCCAAAGCGCACGCGGTGTTGCAGGGACGTTATGTGGTCGGTTGGGAAGACGTGGAAGCGGTGGCGCACTCGGTGCTTTCCCATCGGATCCTCACCAACTTCCAGGCGCAAAGCGAAGGCGTGGACAGCGCGTTTGTCATCGATAAACTGCTCGAGAACATTGCCGACAAGGAAGCGGCAATGGCCACCCAGTAAACCGGTTCCAAACCGGCCCCACCATTTTGGAACAGGACGCTTACAGCGAAATTCTTGACGGTGATGTGCTTGGTCGCCTGAGCGGGCAATTTTTGCATGCGCGCCAGCCGATGGTGGGCAACATCGTCGGTCATCACAAAAGCCCGTACCGCGGCTCCAGCGTGGAGTTCGCCGAGTATCGCAAATATGTGCCGGGCGATGACCCGCGCCTGTTGGATTGGCGGGTGCTCGCGCGCACGGATCGCTACTTCATTCGCGAATTCGAGGCGGACACCAATTTGCGTTGCTATATCGTAGTGGACTGCAGCGCCAGTATGGCCTTCGGCGAAAAGGGGATGCGGAAATTCGACTACGCGCGCAAGATCGCCGCCACGCTGAGTTATATGCTTTCGCATCAAGGCGATGCGGTGGGCTTGCAGCTCTTCGATAACGGCGTGGCCTCGGACATCCCGCCGCGCCGGAACCCGCTGCACCTCAAGCACATCTTCGACACCTTGGCCAAAGCCAAGACACAAAACGAAACCGGCCTCGTGCAGGAACTGCATCAATTCGCCGAACGCATTCGCCAACGCGCGTTGGTGATTATTATTTCTGATTGCTTCTGCGATGTGGATGAGCTGCTCAACTGCTTTGAGCATTTGCATTTTCAGAAACACGACTTCGCGCTGTTCCATTTGCTGGATCCGTTGGAGCTGGATTTGGATCTCGACCGGCCTATTCGTTTTCAGGATATGGAAGGCAGCGACGTGTTGCTGGCTGAGCCGGAGATTATCCGTGAGCCGTACCTTGAGGCCGTGCAGGAATACCTCACCAAAATTCACGAAGGCTGCAACAAACACAACGCCGACTACCGGCGCGTGAGCACCGATCAACCCTATGACACCATCCTTGCCGACTTCCTGGTCGACCGCGAGATGCTCGCCAAAGGCCGCGCATGACGTTTCTAAATCCACTTATTTTATGGGGCCTGCCGCTGGTGTTTTTGCCGGTGCTTATTCACTTATTCAACCGGCTGCGCCATCGCAAACTGCCGTGGGCGGCGATGATGTTTTTACGCGTGGCCAACCGCAAATCCACCCGCTACGCGAAGCTGCGCCAATGGCTGGTGCTGCTCTTTCGGATGCTGGCGGTGTTTATGCTGCTCTTCGCGCTCAGCCGTCCGCTGGGTGGGAGCTGGATGGGAGGAATGATGTCGGGCAAACCGGATGTGGTGGTGGTGTTGCTGGATCGTTCGCCGAGTATGGACGGGCGCGTGGATGGTGAATCGCGCCTCGAAAAATCCCGTGAGTTGATCCTCAAAGGAATAGAGAAGTTTGACGATGGCACGCGAATCGCATTTATGGACGGCACCTCCACCTATGTACAGGAGGTGGAAAGTTTGGAGGCCTTAAAAAATATGATGAAAGGTGGAGTGAATGATACCGCTTCGGATTTAGCTTCGCAACTGGAGACAGCGCAGAAATGGTTTGAAACCGAAACCCCCGGCACCGGTGAGATTTGGATTGCCTCCGACTTGCAGGAAAGCAACTGGGATCCGGCCTCAAAGGAACGCTGGAAACAATTGGCCAGCAACTTCGAGGGGTTACCGCAAAAAGTTAGGGTAAGGTTGTTGGCCATGGATGAGCCACTGGCAAGCAACAATTCAGTGCGAGTTCAGGAGGTGCAACTGCATGACGAAGGCGAGCAAGCGGAATTGCAACTGGAAGTGGAAGTACTGCGCGACCAATCTGAGGGCGCGGAATTGATTGTGCCGGTGACGATTCATCTTGGCACCGAATCGCGCACGGTGGATTTAGATTTTAAGCTGGAAGGCACCCGCCACACGCAATACGTGAAACTGCCGATTGACAATCCCGCCCAAGGGGGTTGGGGTTGGGTGGAAATTCCGGATGACGATAACTCACGCGATAACCGCAGCTATTTCGTTTACGGTAGCCACGGGCGCGCAAGCACAGCGGTGACCGCGGAGGATTCCTACGTCAGTCGCTTCCTGCAAATGGCGGCTGCGCCCAACCCGGCCAACATTAACCAAGTCAGCCAGGCGATTCCTGTGGTGGGTCGTGCAGAGGCCGAATGGTCGGGTCATGCGATGGTATTGTGGCAGGGCGCGTTGCCCGAGGGCGACGTCGCCAAGGCATTGCTGGCCTATGCGGATTCCGGCGGCATGGTGGTTTGCTTTCCGGGACAGGTCGAAAGTGACACGGAATTTGCCGGCATCCGGTGGGGGGGCTTGCATGCGACTCAAACTGAGCAGGGCCGGGATTATCCGAGTTGGCGGGAAATGGTGGCCGCCCAGGGCGAAGCCGACCATTTGGGGCCCCGCGTTGTTTCCTGGGAAGAAGGCGAAGGCCCCCTCGCGCGCACCGAAGAGGGCTACAGTCTGCCGATTGACAGCCTGTATTTTTCACAACGGCGTTCGATTGAGGGTGACGGGATTGTTTTGGCAAGCATCGCGCGCGACAGCAATCCGGAACGGAAAGCCGAGCCGTTTATGGTTCGCAAAGTGCGCGGCAAAGGGCAGATCATTTTTATTGGAACCACGCCAAGCGATCAATGGAGCAGCCTGAATTTTTCGATCGTGATGCCGATTATGCTTCAACGAATGGTGACGGCGGGGGCCGCCGCCGGATCCGGCCGATTTAGCAGCGATCGGATGTTATCGGCGGGAGACGATCCCTCGCGCACCGGTGAGCGCTGGGTTTCGGTAGGTGGCGAGGAAGGCGAGAGTCGTGATTATAACACCGAGGCAGGCGTGTATCGTCTCGGTATACGGGTAGTGGCCGTGAATCGGCCCGAGCGTGAGGATTTGGCCCCCTCGCTGGGTGGCGATAAGGCGGTAGCCTTATTTGGAGAAATGCCGGTGGCACTCTTTTCGGAAAAACGGGAAGGCACTGCCGGTGATCCCAAGGAAATTTGGAAATGGTTCCTCGCCCTGATGGCGGTGGCACTATTAGTGGAAGGATTTCTCATTCTGCCCAAGAGCACGGATGAACGTGTGGTCATCAGCCGACCCACTACGGGCAAAGTGACTGCAGAGGCAAAATAATGGACAACGTGAATTTAAGTGATTGGACGTTTCAAACGCTGGACACCTCCGGCTGGGTGTTGCCGTTTTGTTTATTGGTGATGGCAGTCACGGTTTGGGTGAGTTGGAGCAACTGGCGTCGCCGTGGCGGTAAAAGTGTGGCGGCGTTGGAATCATTGCGCGTGGTGATCATGGCGATGATTCTATTCACGCTCTGCCGTCCGGAATTTATCAGCGTTACCCAAAGCGAAGATCAACCGGAAGTGGTCATCCTCAAAGACGTTTCCTCCAGTATGACCACCCGCGATGTGAAGCTCGGGCAACACGATGTCATCACCCGTGAGGAATGGTTGGCCGAGCAAATCAAAACTAATTTTTGGAAAGCGCTTGAGGGCAAAGCAATCGTGCACGTACAGGATTTTGGGATGAGTGCGACCAATGCCGGAACGGGAATTGCGGATGGCACCGACATGTCAAACGCGCTGAACCTGACACGCACCCGAAAGAACATCAAGAACCTCAAAGCGGTGTTCATGCTCGGCGATGGCGATTGGAATTTTGGCGACCCACCACAACAGGCCGCGATGCGTCTGGGCGCGAAAAAAGTGCCAGTGTACACCCTCTCGGTGGGCAGCGATCGGGCGCAGAAAGATTTGGTGCTCGAATCGGTGAATCCGCCCACCTTCGGGCTGCTGGGCGAGCAAATTTCTATCCCCTTCCGCGTGCGAAGCCATTTGCCGGTGGCGGTAAAAACACAGGTGCGGCTCACCAGCTCGCGCGGCGCAGCGGTGAGTATCGCGAAGCAAATCACCATCCCCGCATTCGGGCAGGTGCATGATTCGCTGGTATGGGCTCCGCATGATTTGGGGGACTACACGTTGACGCTGACGTTACCGGTTTGGCAGAGCGGTTTGGAAAAGGAATTGCTCGAAGACAACAATCGCCAAACGTTCCATCTTTCAGTGCGCACGGAAAAACTCAACGTGTTGGTCGTGGAAAGTTACCCACGCTGGGAGTACCGATTCCTGCGCAACGCGCTGATGCGGGATCCGGGTGTGGAGCTAAGCGTGCTGCTGCTGCATCCGGAGTTGGGACCGGGAACGGGTCCAAATTACATTGGGCGTTTCCCGGATACACGCGAACAGTTGAGCCGTTTTGATGTGGTGTTTCTTGGGGATGTCGGTTTGGGCGACAAGGAACTTACCAAGGAACAGTGCGAATTGCTGCGCGGTTTAGTGGAGCATCAGGGAAGCGGGCTCGTATTTTTGCCCGGTCAACGCGGGCGCCATCATTCGATGGTCGATCATCCCATTGGCGAGCTTATGCCCGTGTCGTTGAGTCCGACGAACACCGAAGGTCATTACATTCCCAGTGAGTCACATTTCAAATTGACCTCCACCGGGCGCGGGCATTTCTTAACGATGCTCAAGGCGGATGAAGGGATGAATGAGGCAATTTGGAAAACGTTGCCCGGCTTCTTTTGGTGTGCACCGGTGGAGCGCGCGCGACCGAGATCCAGCGTCTTGGCCACCCATTCTACCAAGCGCAACCAATATGGCTATTTGCCGGTGCTGGTCACCCAGCCCTTTGGCGCCGGCGAAGTGCTCTTTATGGGCACCGATGCCGCCTGGCGTTGGCGACGCGGAGTAGAAGATTTGTATCACTATCGGTTCTGGGGTCAGGTAGTGCGTTGGATGGCGCACAAGCGCAAAATGGCGCAAGGGCAGGGGATGCGCCTGACCTTCAGCCCGGAGAATCCCAAGGTGGGTGATGAAGTGTTTTTGCAGGCCACCATGCTGGATCTATCCGGCGGGACCACGGCTCCGGACGTGCGCGCGCGCATTACGGCGCCCGATGGCAGCACAAGCGACTTGGAGTTCACCGCGATTGAGGGGGGCTGGGGGGTGTTCAAAACCAAAATGGCCGTGCCTCAGGGTGGGGCATATTCATTGAATTTATACAGCCCAAGCGGCAGTCAAAAATTAGATGCGGAAATCGTGGTCGACAAACCCACGCTTGAAAAAATCGGCCAACCCGCCAACACGAAAGTGTTGAGCGAAATTTCTCAACGTACCGGTGGCCAAAGCGGCGGCATCGCGGATTTGCAGAAATTAATCAGCGAAATTTCCGTGGTAGCTGAAAATGAGGAAAAGACCCGCCGTTTCCGTCTATGGAGTAACCCTTGGTGGGGTGGGGGCGTGTTATTACTGCTTGCAGTTTACTGGGTGTCACGTAAGATTTTAGGACTGATTTAGGGGATGTATGATGCACCCCCGAACTGGGAGGACAACATGAGCGAGAAGAGCCGATTCAATGTAGAACTGCCCGAGAGACTAAGGGGCAAGTTTAATTCACTCGAACGCAAACTTTGGTTTGTTGATACCCTCATCGCCGTGTGCGGCATCGCCTGCGGATTGGTCGTGGCATACCTTCTATTGTTTATGTCCGACCGATTCTGGGACACCCCCGCCGCATGGCGCCTCACCTTCACACTCGCGGGCGGAGCCGTTGCCCTTCACTACGCGTGGTTCTGGGCCAAGCATTGGATTCTCAATCGTCGCGACAACCGCGTGCTCGCCGCAATCGTCCAGCGTAAGCACCGTCGCATGGGTGATCGCCTTATGAGCGCGGTGGAGCTCACCAGTATCGATCAGCGCCCCGAAGATGTTTCCGAAGAACTCTGTCGCGCGGCGATCGAACAGATCGATCGTGAGTCAGAAAACATTTCCTTCAATAAAGCCGTTTCCACCCGTAAGTCGCGGATCGCCTTTGTGCTCACCGTGCTGGTGTTGGGCGTGCTCAGCCTCCCTATGCGTTTCACCGGTGACGCCAGCCAAAACGCGCTCCAGCGCGCCGTGCCCGGCAGCGGGGCAGAGCGCTACACGTTCGTGCAAAACGGCGACCTGCAAGTCAACGGCCGCGATCCTGAAAAGGGAACGAAAGGAACGTTTTATGTGCCTCGTGGTGAAATGCTTCAGTTCACTTCACAATTCGCATTTGCAGATCAACAAAACGGAACGCCATTCTGGGAAACACTCGGCGGCTGGTGGCAGCAAACCCATAACGCAGCTGAACGAATGGACCTCTACTTGGGGGAAAATAAAATTGGCACCGATTTTGCCAACACTTTTTCTAGTGTATTGCCTGACCCCTCCGAAGCCGTGCTGACCCACGGAAAGAAAACTCAACAGGCCCAAATGATCGATGGTCATGTGAATTATACGCTTCAAGCCGGCACCAAGCCCATGAAGCTCGCCCTGCGCGTGGGTGATGTGCGCCGATACGCCCGCATCGAGCCGGTGGCCCGGCCCGCGCTCAAGTCACTTAACGTTTCTTTGAGCTATCCCGAATATTTGCACTATCCCAAAGCGGAATCTTTGGAGGTTCGCGGCGGCGTATTTTCCTTCCTCGAAGGCAGCACCGCAGTGTTTAGGGCGGAGGCCTCCCGGAACTTGAACAGTGCCAACATCAAAGTGACCCACGCGGTGACCGATGAAATTACCGAGCAACCCGGGAGCGTGAGCGGTGCCAATCTCTCGACCGCCAATCTTATACTCGATGACATCAGCGCAATTGAAGTTAGCTGGGTGGATCAATATCACATTGCTGGGGCCAATACATGGAAGCTCGGGTTCGATCCGATCAAAGATCAACCGCCTCACGCCGATTCGCCGGATCAAGCTCCGGTTGTTGCGATTTTGCGATCAGAAAGCCTCAGCATTCCTGCCTTCGGCGAGGACGATTACGGCATGGAGGAACTTAAAATTTATTGGGAATGCTTCAATCGCGGGATCGACGAAAAAGATGGAACTCCCAAACCGTTTAAAACCGGCGAGTCCATTCTTGTTCAGAAGGCATCCCCTGGCACGCATTCACTCACCCAAACCTGGCACTTCGATCCCAGCGACAAGGCGCTCAATATTCCTGATGACACAATGGTAAACGTTTACGTGGTGGCCAAGGATTATTATCGGACCGATCGTTACGTGCGCTCGCTGCCGGTGAAAATTTACATACTCACCCCCGAAGAACACGCCCAACTCATACAGGAGAATTTCGATACCAAAATGGCTGAACTGGATGACATCGTCCGGCGTCAGGAAAATCTCCTCGAAGAAACCAAGCAATTGCAGGAAATGAGCCCTGAAGATCAGGCAAAGAAATCCACCGAAAAAGAACTCGCCCGCCAGGAGCAGGAGCAAAAAGATATCGCCGAAAAACTCAAAGAATTGGCCGAGGAAATTGGCGAACTTGGAAAAGAAGCGAGCAAGAATAAAGAGATCGACCCCAAAACCCTCGCCGAAATGGCCAAGTCCATGCAGAAAATGAAGGATTTGGCAGCGGGTGAAATGTCTGAGGCTGAACAATCGCTTGGTGAAGCCCAGCAGTCTGCTCAACCATCACAACCGTCACAGCCCTCAAAACCTAAAGATAAAAAAGAGAAGATCGATAAAGCAGCCAAGAAGGAACAAGAGGCGCTTGATAAACTCAAAGAAATGCAAAAAGAATCCGCGGATACCACACAGGATATGTACGAGAACACACTTGTCCTGCGGCTCCGTAAACTCGGTGAATATGAAGAGAAACTGGATAAAGAATTGGGCACTAAATTAGAATCCGAAGCCGGCGGCAGTTTCAGCGATCTCCCCGAGCACTTGCAAACATTCCTCAACAACCGCGCCAACGACCAGCACCGGAATGCCACCAAGGCAAACGATTTGCAGGGCGAAATTAAGCGGTTTGCTGAAAGCACGCTCAAAGAAAACTTCGGTGACGTTGCCAAGGAAATGGACGCCGCGCGTCCTCCGGAAAAACTCGACGAAAATGCCCAGAAACTTCGGCTCAACCAATCGCTCACCGCGCGAATGGGAGCCAAAAAACTAGGCGAAGATTTCATGCGCTGGGCCGACAAGCTCGATCCACCCAAGGACGGCGATGGTGGCGGCGAAGGCGAAGGCGGAAAAAGTGATGACCCCAATGAGGAAATGCTTGAGCGGATGAAAGAGCTTCTGCGCTTGCGTCAGGCCGAAATGGATTTGCGCGAACAAACCGGTGAGCTTGAAGGTGATCGCGAAAAACGTGCGGCAAAACAGTTTGAAGAAGGGGCCCGAAACCTTGCCTTCCGTCAGTTTGAACTTCTGCGTGATTTGCAACTCGAAATGGATGCCCGCACAAATCTAGGTAAAGGCGAGTTTTTGGACATAGCCCGCGAAGATATGGGCAGGGCCGGCGATCAATTGGATAAACCTGAAACGGGTAAAAAAGCTACGGATGCCGAAACCGATGCGATTAACAAACTTGAGCAGGAAATTGCAGGGCTTATGAAGAAAAGCCAAAGCAGTGCCGCCCAAGGCGAAATGACGCCCGAGCAAATGGAAATGATGATGATGATGATGCAAATGATGGGCATGCAACCCGGCCAAAAACCCGGCCCCGGCCAGGGTGATTCTCCCGGCATGAGCACTGCGGGTGGCAATACCAACAAGCTCAATCAAAACACACCTGGAAATGTTAATGGCGGGAATGGCCCCGATCGCACTGTTCGTAAAGTAGCCGGTCGAGCGGATGCGATGCCCAAGGAATTCCAAGGTGTACTACAGGGATATTCAAAGGGCGTTGAAAGACTCAACAAATAAATATGATTAAACGAATTCTGATTTTAGTCTCCGCATTGTCTTTATTAACACCCGGCGCGCGAGCTCAAAAATTATTTGAGGGCCCCACGCGATTCATTCCTGTGGAAGTGGATCGGATGTATGTCAACGGACTGAAGTTTCTTGTCAGTGTTCAGCAAGATGACGGGTCATTTCGCGCTACGGGGACGAGTGATCATTATGGCTCACAACCCGGTGTGGTCGGGCTTGCAGTGGTGGCGATGCTTGCGCATGGTGATGATCCCAACCGAGGACCGTACGCGCTAGCCATCAAGCGGGGCATCAATTTGATTCTGAAAAATCAAAACCCTCAAACCGGCTATATCGGCAGCTCGATGTACAACCACGGATTCGGCGCCTTGGCCTTGGCCGAGGCTTACGGTCAGGTTCGTGATCCGCGGCTTGGGCCCGCGTTGCAAAAATCAACGGATTTAATCCTGAATGCTCAAAAACGCTCCCGTGCCGGTGCTTGGCGATATTCACCCGAGAGCACTGATGGAGACACCACAGTGAGCGGAGCGAATCTTGTGGCTCTTTTTGCTGCCCGTAATGCTGGGTTAGGCGTGCCGCAGGAATCCATTGATAAGGCGCTGCAGTTTTATGTGAATTGCCGCAGCAGCGATGGGGGCTTTGGTTATACCAGCGCCGGTGGCTCCAATAATCCACGCACTGCGATTGGTGCCCTGATGTTCGCGCTTGCGAAGAAAAAAGAAGGGGATGTGTTCAAGGGTGCGATGAATTATTTGATTACCAACCAAGTTAACGCGGGTTACGATCACTATTACCACTATTTCCTATACTACGCAGCCCAAACTTATTTTCACGCGTCACCAAAACTTTGGGATGAGTGGAACACGAAAAACATCGCACAACTCAAAAGCCAACAGGCAAAAAACGGCTCGTGGGCTGGAAGCAATTTTGGTCCTACATTTGCCACGACTGCCTCGCTCCTGAGCCTTGCGCTCAACTACCGGTACCTCCCAATTTATGAACGTTAAATTCTGTCAATACACGCTGGCATTGATGCTGGGGGCTTTGTCCTCCACGGCGGCGCAGCCCAAGGCTCCGGTTGAGGACGAAAAACCGACCCGTGATCTCACTCCGGCGCGTTCGAGTGTTCCGTCGGTGCAAAAACTTGCGGTGCGAATGGAGCGGGTTGAAAAATTAAATCTGCTGAATGGAGATACATTCAGCGGGAAGTTTTTGGGCATGGAAAATGGAACGGTTCGCTGGCAGCATCCCTCGGCAAGCTTGGTGATTCCTTTCAAAGCGACAGATGTTGCCGGTTTAACTATTACCCAAAAGAAACAACCGCAAGGGATGGCGCAGCATAATAGTGCGGTTAATCTGGTCAACGGCGATCGATTGCTGGGCGATTTGGTCGAGCTCACTCCTGAGGTTTTGGTGTTGGATACATGGTACGCCGGCAAATTGAAATTGCCGCGCTCATCCGTCCTGGAGTTGAATCCGGTGTTACTGGGTTCACGGGTTGTATTCGAAAGTCGCGAAGGCGACGACTCCGGTTGGTTACACGGCAATTACAACCAGGGAATTCCACCAAAAGCCAAGGGACCCGTGGGTGCGGGACCACAGAAAGCACAACAGGTGGCAGAAAAAATACTTGCTCGAAAAATTGTCCCGCAAATTGTTGTGAATGGCAGAGCTCAGCCTCAACAGAAAAACCTTTTTTGGAAATTTGACGGTTCAGGTTTTACCAGTAGCGCCAGCGGCGCGGTGGTCGCCAGAGCTGACATCGCTTATCCGGATAAATTCGAACTCGCATTTGACCTCCAATGGGCAGGGGGTACTAGTTGTTATTTCAACACGGCCATTCTAGCCTCCAACATCAAAGAAAATTATTCAGGTGATCATTATCGGCTGCAGGTAAGTTCAGGTTATTTTTATTTTTATCGACGCACCAAAAATGGGAATCAGGTGCAAATGGGGCGCGCGGAATTACGCCAACAATTGAGCGGCAAATCTCGGGTGCGCGTGGCACTGCTTGTCGATCGATTGACGCGCGAAATCACTCTGATGATTGACGGTAAAGTGATTAACACCTATCGCGATGGCAACAACGACCCCGTGCCGGCTTCCGGTGGATTATCATTTCAATCTAACAACACGTATCCATTGCGAATTAGCAAAATCAGAGTGGCTGAATGGAACGGGAAGTTGCCCGGGAATGAAGCCAAATCGGATGGTGTGGAGGATTTTATTTTCTTTAAAAACAAAGATCACATTAAAGGGAAAGTGAAATTCATCAAAGACGGTAAAATAATGGTTAACAGCACCTCTTTCGGTGAAGTGCCTGTCCCTTTAACAAAAGTAGCCCGTATGCAGTTGGCCAACCCCAAAAAAGAGGGAGAGCCCAAAGCCGGTGAAACAAAAGCTTCCTTAATTCAGGGCGGACAGGTTTCCGGGCAGTTTGAAAAATGGACGGATGATAAAGTGCGCCTGATGCATCCTTATTTGGGCGCAGTAGAATTTCATCCTGCTATATTTGAGTCGCTGGAAATGAATCGTGATCAACCGCGACCACAAAAACATCAGGGTTTCTTTTCAAAATGAAAATGCGAATGCTTATCATCACGGCGACGATGGTTCTGCTTGCAGAATCGATTTTTGCCGAAATTGTCATCAAACCTGTCCGCAGCGGATCCAGCAACACTAACCGTCCCGGCATTGTGGTGCCCGGTCCTGCGGATTCTGGTTTTCGGGGGACACGACAGAAACCGCAAGTACTCCAACTGCTCAATGGCGATCACTTGCAAGGAACGTTTGTGGATTTTCATTTGGATACCGGTGCGACTTGGCGTCATCCGGCTTCTAAAGACGACTTTAAATTTGACGCCGACAGCATTTCAAGCATCCACCTGAATCCGCGTGGTGCGCTAAATTTGCCGAAAGGGCAAAATTGCGCCGTAAAATTTCGTACTGGAGATGAGGTGATGGGCCAACTAGTGGAGATCAATAATACCCATATCATTCTCAGCGCGTGGTATAGTAGCAACAGCATTCGAATCCCGCGGGCAAAAATCCTATCCATTCATCCCGGGTCAGGGCGTGGAGGTGCTATTTTCACTGGCCCGACCGGACTCAATGGTTGGACGCAGGCTGCGAATAACGGGCGACCTAACAACATACCTTTCAATGGTCGCGTCATTCGAGGGGGATTAGTTCCGGCAGGAGGGCAAGGTGGGTTTGGCCGTGTTGGAGTTGGTGGGGGCTGGCAATACAGCAATAACTCATTTTTATCGCACACCTCCGGATCGCAAATCGGTCGCCAATTTAAAGATCTTCCCGATTCTGTAAATGTCGAATTTGATCTCTCGTGGGCCACCACGCCCAGTCTCGTCCTGTATCTTTTTTCTGATCAACTGCAACAACATAAGGGCAATGCCTACATTGTTCAGATTAACAATTCAGCCAGCTGCATGCTAATGAAAGGCAGTTCTGGAGGCCAAATTAGTCTCGGCACACAAAGCATGACGACCCAGTTGCGGGGCAAAACCAAAGCGCATTTTGCAATCTCCGCAAATCGAAAAACGCAAACGATCATGCTGACGATGAACGGAAAATTGGTTAAAAAATGGACCGGCACTTCCGCGTTGTTGGGCAATGGCAAAGGAATCATGCTTGTTAGCCAAACGACGGGGATGATGCGGGTTAGTAAAATGCGCATCACACATTGGGATGGACAGGTCCCCACGGGAAGCAATTTGCCGAACTCTGGTGATGGAACAAAAGATGTGATCGGAACTGCCACCGGCAATTTAACCGGAGTGCTGAAAGGGTTTCGGGGTGGGAAAGTGAAATTTGATGCCACCGTAAGTATCGGATCTATTGTGGATATGCCCCTTGAAAAAATAGGGGTAATCAGTTTTGCAGGAGCCAAACCTGAAAAGCGTAAATTGGAAATTGGCGATGTTCGCGCGACTTTTTCAGGTGGAGGAGAATTTGTTTTCCGCTTGGATCACTGGACCGCAGATCGCGTCACCGGTATGAGTCCCAGCATCGGCCGGGTTGATTTTGATCCTGCGGTATTTTCTTCATTGGAATTTAACCTCAACAAGTTGCGCGACGAAGGAAACTGACCCCGTGAACATCACGGGGACAACTCCGCATAACTGCTGATTGTCCTCAGTGGCGTGCCGGTGTTTCATATCCGGAATGACCACTTCGTCCACCACCAACGTAGCTACTGCCACCCGCCGCCGATCGGTTGCGCGACTCAGCAGCGATGAATTTGATGTTCTCCAAAAGCTCGGTGAAGACCGCTTGACCCTCAACATCGATATCACCCTCAAACCCGTCACTTGGATTGCGCTTCAGAAGTACGCATTAAAACATGAATGCACCCTCGCTGAGTCAGTGGAAAATGGTTTAGAAGAATCCGCTGAAGTTGCAGATTGTCTGCAACTTCGTGTCGGTGGCGAAGAGTGCCGCTAACTGCGCAAACGCGTGCCCAATAAATAATCCCATAACGGTGTTGTTACGCCAAAATTCCCTGCGTGGCCGTGCGCGTGATGGGTCAGATGATGGCGCCTGATCGCCTTTCCTAAACGGGATTTAGGATGGGATTTAGAATCACTCTGGTGGAATGAATAATGAATGTATTCATACCCTAAATATCCCGCCAAAAAAAATCCGATAAAAACTGCCAGCGCCCACTCCGGCACCAGACAATAAAACAGTGCCAGAAACGGCATTAAAATGAGCACTGCGTTCACCGGGGGGACCATTGTGTGAACCGGTTCATCTTGAGCATCATGATGCACCCCGTGGGCTAATTGAGCCCATCGACTTAACAGTTTTCGATGTTCGGGCGGATGTAATAAAAACCGATGCATTAAATATTCAATAAATGTCCATACCCCCAGTGCCGTTGAGCCGATTATTGCCGTTGTCGACCAGTCCAGTGAGTACGACGCAACTCCCCAGGCAATACAAGTAATTGCCACCGGCCCCCAGAAGACCAAAGGCAAAGCCGGATGGAAAAACCCAAACCACGGCCAGCCACTTTGAATTTTGTTTGATGTCATTTTCTCAGACACATTTCATTTTCCAAATCCACACCCAATCCCTCCGCGATGCGGTTGATATAATTAATCTATCCGATCACTTGCGTTGCGTCACTCATTGCTTCCTCTGAAAGCCCCGCCGCCCGCAGGCCGTTGACATTCGCTACCTCCGCCGAGGTAAATTATTCCGCCCACGCGCACAGTGCTCATCTCACTGGGGCAATTCGTTCTTTGCCGCTTCTGGTTCAATCCGTCCATTATTTTCCTCGGAGCAAATGTGCCATTTAACCGTGCAAAATCAAATCAATCCAGTTGATGCTGACTTGTAATCAGCCGATGAATCCCGTAATTGAAGCAGACCAATTGCCGGTGTGGTGGAATTGGTAGACACAGGGGACTTAAAATCAGGCGACATTTTTAATTAACTCTGTTTTTGTGGGTTATTAAATTTTACCGAAACCTCAGTATTCACATTACTGGGGTTTTTTCGTGTCAGGGTTTTGTCAGAAGTTTTACAGGTAGCTCTATTGGGCCTGAAATGCCTCTCTGAGGGCCTTTTATGTCGCGGGTAAATGAGGAGGCTATAGGTGTTATTGAATCAATTAGGGGTGAATTGAGGGGTTCTTTTATATTTATGCTTAATTATCGGGCAACTGGGCCTTTTTGGGGGGATTTGGGTTTATCATGCGCCATATAATTAAAAGCAATTAATTATGGGATTTGAGGGTTTATCAATGGCTTCAATTATTAATCCATTTTTAATTGGTGGTTGCTGTTGTGGATAAAAAACACAACTCTTTAGCACTATTTAGTTGCGTTATGGTTCAGTATTCGCTTTAATTACAGCAACGAAACGAAGTAAAAAGAGATGAAAAACACTAGCGAAACAACCTCCTATTTGATGAGGTACGAACCAGCCAAGCATGAGGGCGTGGCTAACTGGCGCAATCACGAGTTCACCTACTACGTTGAAACCTCTGCCAACATCGAAGGCGAGTATTTTTACGCTGCTGATCTTGAGGCCGACTACAAGCTGAAGCGGTTCAACGCCAACAGGATCAACGAGATCATTACGATCTCTTGCTAAAAGGGGAAGCCATGCCGAAGAGAAAGATAACCCAAGCAGTGGCCTACATTAGGCGTTCCTCCGCAAAGGAGGACAATGGCTCTTTTGATCGTCAGATTAACGCTATCGAGGGTTACTGCTCTAGTGCTGGCGTCAAGATTGTTGAGGATGGTTTTTACCGTGATGGCAACGTGTCGGGCACAAAGAATTTGGAGGATCGCGATGGCTTGCTGGCGTTATTCAACCGCTGCGAAGAGGATGGCATACGCACTGTGGTTATCTCTGATGCTTCTCGCCTTGCTCGTGAGTTGATATGCCAGATGGTTCTCATCGAGAGGTTCCGCAAGGCTGGCCTTGTTGTCCTCGATGCGACTGGCCTAGAAGTGACGGATATCGACTGCCCACAAAAAAAACTTATAGTTCAGATTATCGGAAGTTTGCAGGAATGGGATAGGTCGCAAACTATTGCTAAGATGAATGCTGGTCGGGATCGCGCACGGGCCAAGGGGTTAAAGGCTGAAGGAGCGTACCCATTCGGTCACACAGCATCAGAGAAGCGCACCCTAAAACGTATCAAGCAACTGAGGGCTAACCACGGTAACACTGATCGACGCCCCAAGAAGTGGGTGACGATTGCGGCCATGCTCACTGAAGAAGGTCACCGCAACAGGGCAGGGGGTGAATTCACATCTGCGTATGTTTCCAAGCTAGCCAAAGCTAACGCTATCAAGTAGATTTCTCCCTGCGCTTTCGTTGCCCATATGGCGGAATTGGTAGACGCAGCAGACTTAAAATCTGCCGACCTTTAAAAGTCGTACTGGTTCGACTCCAGTTGTGGGCACGGCGCATTATCTTCCCTTGTTTCTCATCGTTAAATTTCTCTTGGCCTGAACTGTTTTTATTGTTGCTTTTGAGGCAGCAATCAATAAAACAATTTTTTTCAAAGATGAAATACCTTACATTGATTATAGGATTTTTGGTTG
>JACNJL010000019.1:0-4521 GCA_014382585.1 Limisphaerales bacterium
TGCGCGCCTCGATGTCAATGGGCGTCGAAGCGTCAATGGCGGCGGCTCGATATTGTATCGTGTTCTTGTCCATTTATTTAGCGCGGCGGTTCGGTTAATCGTCATCGTCCGGCGTCATGTCGCTCTCGAAGGCCAATCCCTTGGCGTCGGCAAGCTGGCCGTCGGCTGCGATTTCGGAAAACACATCTTCCACGTCGCCGCCGGCCTCGGCGATGATGGCGCGGCGGGATTTGAATCCGTTTTTGACGGCGAGAATATTGGCGTTGGTGTCCTTGAGCGGATCCACCCAGAGCCAGCGCCTGGGCTTCCATTCCACGCTGCCGAATTTGTCCAGCTTGGTGGCGGGTAAATCAATGGCGCCGGAAAGCAAAGCATATTCCAACCACTCGCGGAAAATCGGATCAATGACGTGATCAATGAACCAGACTTGAGTTGCCTTCCATTGCTCGCGTTCTTCGAGAAGTCCGGCGCGGATGCTTGAATAATTCACGTTCTCTAGATCGTTCGCCAGCGAGTTGTAAGACACATTGAGGCCGGAGGCGATGCCCCGCAACGCGCTTTTGACAAAGTCGCCATAAGCGGTGGTGGGGTGCGATGGATCAAAGCTTTTGAAATCCACGCCCACGGGCAACTCCTCGAACTGTCCGGCCTCGGCGGTGGTGATCAGGTTTCCGGCCGCGTCCACTTCGCCTTGGTAGCCTTCGCCGGTTTCTGTCTTGGTGTAAAATCCCATTTTGCAAGCGGCTACACGGGCGGCGGTCACTTCCGCTTCCTCGTACCCACTCAACATATTGAGCCGATACATTACGCTGGACATCCACGGCACGCCGGTCACTTGGTGCGGGCGTTCGGCAACAAAGGGCTGAAGCATTTCGTCCGCTGGAACGCGCTCGCGCTTGATTGGGTTTCGGGCCAAGTCGTCGCCGGCGTGGGTGGCTAAAAGGTGGTAGGCAATGGGCTTTTCCCACGGGTCGATCTCAACACCCATGCGGATGATGTTGCCGTTTCTCAGCTTAGCGTTGTATTCGACATCGAGGTGATCAATCTCAACCACTTGCAACGCAAACCGAAAAGGGCTGCTCCAGTTGCGCACTTTTCGGATCATCACGGCACCATCACGGGCGACGCTTCGCAGGGCAATGCGCTGAACATCCAGCCAAGTGTGCCGGCCGTTCACGGTGCAGTTTTTGGCACTCCCCCATTCGGCCCAAGCTTCTTCGACTTTGGCGTTAGCCACGGCGTCAAATTTTCCGCTGATGTCTTTTGATTTGGCTTGAAGCTTCACGCCGGCGCTGCCCAGCACGTTGTTTTCCAATGAGGCTAAAAATCGGCGGATGTAATCGTTGTTCCGCTCAAGGTCACGCGCGCGCGCCCGCAGGGATTTGATTCCCTCGCGGATCTCTTTATTGGCGCTGCTGGTGGCGGTTCCCCAATCGGAAACGAGGCGGCCGGTCTTGGCTCCGGAATAGGCGCGAATGAATGCCGGCCCTTTGCGGTAGCCGAAGCGGCCCAAAAGATTGTCGATCAATTTCATTGGAATCGGGTGAGGATGGTGCGGCCGGTGCCTACGCCCTGGGCGATCCGATCTGCGGCGAGTTCCTGCTGGTACCAGCCAAAATACTTGGAGCGCATGGCGATGAGTTCTTCGTGC
The DNA here is from genome assembly GCA_014382585.1 of Limisphaerales bacterium. Classification (NCBI taxonomy): domain Bacteria; kingdom Pseudomonadati; phylum Verrucomicrobiota; class Verrucomicrobiia; order Limisphaerales; species Limisphaerales bacterium. The sequence goes on from JACNJL010000019.1 coordinate 1,652, forward strand.
GGGATGCGTTTGATCGCAACGCCCTCGATGGTGCTTTCAAGGATCTCTTTCCCAGCGCGGTTTTCCAGCGTCGCCTCGATGGCGTCCAGCGTCTTTTTAACGTGGGTGCGGCCGTCGTAGCTGCTGCCGGCGGTTTCAAGGTCGGGCAGAATTTCGATGCGGCCGGTGTATACGGTGTAGCGGTCGGTGCCTTTTTCGACGAAGCCCAGCACATCATAAATGCCCGCCGCATAGCCGGTGGTGGTGGTGGGCGAAACGCTCACGGAATGATCGGCGCCGGAACTGCCGGCGGTGATGTCAAACGTGCCAGCGTTCCCTCGGAAGGCATATTTTAGTACCCACGAATCATTCGCGGGATAATCGTCCAGAGTCTTGTCCCATTTGAGGGTGTCGCCGGCACGCAGCTTGGCCGGTTCTTTTGTTGCAACGTCCGCCATTTATTTGGTGCGTGGGTTCGGGTTGTTTACTGCCAACCGGTGGCGAAGTTCGATGAGGGCCGCAGCTTGTACGTCTTGAGCGGGTTGCCTTCTTCCTTCACGGGCTCGTCGGGTTTCATTCCGTTAAGGATGCGATCCATGTTCGGTGAAAGGATTTCGAGCGCTGCGAGGTTGTAAACGCGCAGATCCAGCGCTTCATTCCGGTCGCGGATCTTCTTGTAGTAGCGAATGGGGAAGCCGTGGTGCATTCGGGTGCGAACTTCTTCGGCGGTGAGCTGTTTGAAATAACTTTCGGTGTAGCCTTGGCCATTCGGGAAGTGCATAAAGCGCGGCCCGTGGTCTTCGATTTTCAGTCGGGCAAAGATGGAATCTTTGGCGGTGTCGGTGCCAATGTTGAACATCAGCACGCGGCCGCCGGCCTTGCCGCTGCGCTTGGCGATAAGGGGCGCGCCGGATTGGTTGCTGCCTTTTACTGCGTAGATGCGGCGGCTTTGGCGCGGGCGGGTGAATTGGTAGACGTTGCGCGTGGAGAAACCGGAATCGACGCAGCAGCACGCGATGCCCAGGCGCGCGCCGGAGGGATGATCCCAGCGCTGCGAAAGGTAGTCATCCAGCGCCTTCCACACGTCAGGCTGCTCCGGATCGCCAAAGAGCACGCGATACTCAATGCCCCACGATTCCTCGGCGGTGCCCCAGCCCACCACTTCAAGCTCGAGCCGGTCGCCCTGAACGTCCACGCCGCACGTGAGCACCCCTATGGATTCAGGCACGGGGCTCACTGTGTAATCTTCGCCGCGCTCGGTCAGTGATTCCAGTTCAATGCGGTCGCCGGCTTCCTCCCACGTCTCGGCCAAAAATGTGTTTGTCCAAACCTTGAGCGATTCGCGGCCGGCGTGCTTGGCGTCCAGAAAGTTTTGCGCGAACTCGTGCAGGTAGCTTTCAAATTGGCGCTTTCGGCCCATGATTCGGTAAAGGCCAGAGAGGTGATAGCCGCGCACGCGCCGTTCGGGATGTTCGGCCACCCACTTGCCGGCCAGAATTGCCCGCACGCGGTCTTGATCGCTCCAATGCGATTGACAGTGCGTGCATTCGTAAAACGCGCCAGCGGGGTCATCCTTCGGCCATTTAACTTGCGACCAAGCCAACACCTGGGATTTTCCGCACTCGGCGCAATCCACGGCCCACCGTCGGTTGTCGCTTTCGTCCAGTTTGGCTTCGATCCGTGACGCGCCGCGAATGGTGGGCGTGCTGGCTTTAATCAAAACCGCGTTGTGAAAATTCATTGCGCGCGCATCGGCCAGCACGCTCGGATCACCTTCCGCGCCGGCGCTCACTTCGTAGGTGTCAATCTCGTCCTGAATTACCACGCGGCACGACAAGCTGCGCAAGCTGCTTGGCGAATTACTGCCTGCCACGATGATGCTGCCGCCAGGGAAGTCTTTGCTTAAAATCGTGTTGCCGGAATCGCGCTGGCGCGGGTCGCGCACCTTGTCTTTCAGGACAGGCGTTTCGGCAATCATCGGCCCAAGCTTTTTCTGTGAGAATTTGCGCGCCGTGTCTAGCGTCGGGTAGACGCACAAAATGCTGGCCGGTTCTGCTTGGATAAAATAGCCAAGCGCATTTAGCAGAATTTCCGTTTTGCCAAGTTGCGCGCCCCATTGCAAAACTACTTCGCCGGCCTCGCGGTCGGTTAGCATCTCCATCGGCTCGCGCTGATACGGCAAGCGGTCAACATGGAATTTGCCGGCCTCGGCGGATGTGCCGATCGCTAGATAGCGGTGCGCTTCGGCCCATGCGGCCACGTCAATTTTTGGCGGCGGCTTTAGCAGCGCCACCGCGCTTTTTGTTTCCCTTTTTAGGCATCGCCGGCCCGTCGATTTCGGCTTCGGTTTCTTCGTCGTCGTTTTCGGGTTCTCCGTGGTCATAGTTTTGGGGCTTGGAAAGTTCCTGCAAATAGTCATTCACCTCGCGTTCCAATTCTTCTTCGATTTTATGTTGTTCCTTCAAGTAGGCCAATCGCGGCCCAAGCTGCGCCGGCATCGCCATCAGCTTTTGGCGAATCGTCACCACGATGTTTTCCCAAGCGGTGACAACCGCCCGCGCGTCCAGCGCTTCGCCTTTCCGTTTTGCCAACTCCAATTCTGCAATCTGCCTTTCGGCGGTCAGCTTTTTCAGTTTCTCTTGCTCCAAACTGTTTCCGGCCTTGGCCGATTGGTCGCGCATATACCGGATGACGCCCTGCAGCGCCGGCGTTAATTGGTAAATGCCTTTGATCGGCGGCGGGAAGTAACCGGCTTTTGCAAGCTGCCGGTGGCGCTGGTCGGATAGATTGGTGATTTGACAAAGCTTCTCGGCGCTCAATGCGTCGGTGCTGTCGGCCTCGGCCTGTCGGCGCGCGGCGGCCTCAAGCGTGGCCATCTCCTTGTCGGTGAG
>JACNJL010000019.1:5254-19661 GCA_014382585.1 Limisphaerales bacterium
ACTTCGCGGGCTTCTTCGATCTGTTCCGGCTTCATCCGTTTGGCCAGTGCGTCCCGTTTCTTGCGGGCGTTGGTGTTGCCGTTGCTGGCCGCGATTTCAAAATTTGCCCATGCCGCCACGTCGTCTTCGTTTTCTTCGCCGGCATTCAGCGCCGCGAATGCCTTGGCCATGCCGCTGGCGTCGTCGATGTTTTCCAAGTGTTCTTTGATGTTTTTTGCCATATAATCAAAACGGGTTTCGGCGCTCTGTGTCTGCAAAAAGAGTGGTCACGCGGGTCACCCCCACGGCTCCCCCTGGGAAGAACCTATGCCCGCGCGGCGGCTCCTCCTTTTTGACGGCGCGGGCGGGTTGGCCAGCTTGAGGTGTTGGGCGGTGAATCCGTATCGCGTGACGAAATCCTGCACCACGTGGTTGAGCCACGAGCGTGAAACACCGAGGCGCTTGGCCAATTCCTTTTGGCTTTTAACGCCGATGGATTCGGGTTGAATCATAAACGAAAGCGCCATCACTCGCATGTAAACGGCGCGCGGTTTGCATCGTCCATCCTCCCACGTTGGTTTCGGATTGATCCACCGAAGAATCTCGCCCAGGGCTTCGGCAAACTCGGCCACGCTTCGGGTATCCTCGGCCGGCGGGCCATCGATGGCATCGTAATCGAAGTCCACCAGTGGGTGAATCTCCCCAAAGCTGCTTTCACTCTCCGGCACCCCTCCGGCGTGTTCTCGGCGTCCCATCCCGTTGGTGTTCAGTTGTCCATTTTGTTTTCCTTGATTAGCTTGGCGAACAGCTCGCTCATCGTCAGGCCTTGGGCCTTGGCGTGCTGCTGGAAGGCCAGCGCGGCCTCGGCGGTGGTGTCCACCATCAGCAGCACTTTGTTCGGATTCTTGTGTTTTGCCTTGGCCATCACACCCACGCCGCCAGTTGGTCGTTGAGTTGCCGCTTGCGCTTCACCAGTTTACGATCCATCGCGCGCGCCTCGGTATCGTCCCAAACATATTCCCCGCCAGCCACGTCCGCGCGGTGGCGGTTCCGGTTCTCGGTGAGCTTGGTCGTAACGGCTTCGAGCGTGGTCTTGATCTCCCAAGGTGTGGCGGGCTTGCCGGTGGCTTCGGGGGCGGGCTTGGTTCCCTTTGGTTCGGGTGCGTTCGTTGGCCGTCCATCCTCGGCGTACCATCGCACCATCTCCCTGCGCCAATCCTTGAGCATTCCGAACTTGTTTGCCCACGTACGAGCCTCCTCCTTTTTGGCGTGAAACTTCTGGGCGTACCATGCGGGCACACCGGCCCTGTCGCCGTAGTCGATCACCTCCGCCTCGGTTGGGATTTCAGCCCCACCAGCCCCGTCATCCGAAGCCCCGCGCGCGCTCTCTCTCTTTTGGCTTTGGCTTTTACTTTGGTTTTGGCTTTGGTATGGCATAGGCTCGCCTATGGCTAGCTTATGGCTAGCTTGTGGCTCGCTTTTCCTTTTCTCCCACGATTTACGGGCCTTTTCACTCTGTGCCTCTCGATAATCTTCCAGCTTCGATCTAGTTTCTTCCTGCCTTTTGTTGTAAAGTTTGCCATTTTTTTGTCGAAAAAATTTCTTTTTTGCTTCCAAAATCGCTTTCGTTTTCGCTCCGGTAATCATTTTAAGGGTCTTCATGTCGTCCTCAATGCCGTCGCCTTCCCACGCGTGACAGAGCATCGAGATGTAGGCGCCACGTGCCTCGGCGGTCATCGTGGCCGTCCCGACTAAAAAATCAGCGGGGAAAAATTGAAAATAAGGGCATCGGCTCATGGCTTAAAAAGGCACGCCCTCGCTCTCGGCGGGCGCGCTGTTGGGGATTGTGGTTGCCGGGTGGGTCGGGACATCCCCAACGCCGTCCAGAGGGTCGCCAAGGCTTTCCTTTAACTGCTTCGACCAGGGCCGCGCGTCCTTCGCTTTGAGCTTCACGCGGATCCACTTCTCGCCTTCCTTGGTGCTGTTCACCCATGCGTCGGCCCAAAACTCCAGCTCGCCGAAGTTTCCGTTGCCTTTGAAGTGGGGATCACTCTTGTCTGGGCGTCGCTCGTGATTCATGCTCAAGCGGATCGTGTCGATATATTTGGGATCAATAGCCATTTTTATTTTCTTTCTTTTTGGGGTTAAAATCTTGGCGGCGTGTGGTTGTACGTCTCCTGCACCTGTTTCATCGCGGCGAAGGTCGCGCCGTCCATTCCACAGTTGTTTTTTTCGCGAATCTGTTCGGCGGTAATCTCCACCTGTTGCACAAACCGATTCACGACAGTGGCGGGCCGCTCCTTGTCCTTGTTTCGATCCCCGCCGCGTCGGATTCGAGCCACATATTCGGCGTGGCGCCGGCGGGCTTCGGCCAACGCCTCTCTACGCATCATGGCCGTGGCCGATTGGTCGGGCACGTGAATCAATCCATGATCGATTCCCCATTGCACCAACTCACGCGCGCGTTCCCACCTGAATTTCAGCGGTTCTTTTTCTTCGATCATTTCAGTTTTCCTTTTTGCTCGCCGCCGGAGCCCGCGCCGTTGAACCCCTCCAACGGCTCAAGGCTCGCCACCGTGATGGCGCATCCAGCCCGTTCGGCGGCCATGTTGTAGCGTTTCAGCATCGAAACACTGGCCACCTGTTTGTCATCCCGCCAAAAACCGACAGCGGTGAGCGCGTCCATCACCGCTTTGGCCGCGTTGTCGATGTCCGGCTTTTTGTCGTGCCATAAGGGCGCGTCATCACGCATCAACCCATTGGCGCGGAAATGCGCCTTGGGGCGCGGAAAAAGAAACACAAGAGTGAGCAGCAGCGGCCCTTCGTGGGGCTCGACGGGCAAATGATCTTGCACCGCCAACGCGATGCATCCCTTCCATCCCTCGGCCGTCGCGGGGTCATACATCCTCACCTTGCCATTGCGGGCAAAGGCACGGGCACGCGGCTGGCCTTTCGGGATTCCGTAAGCCGTGAAACTGGCCAACGCGTGGCCGCGCACTAGGTGATGATTCTCGCTCATATTCCAGCCAGTATCCATCCGCCGATTGTCCACGCGCCCACGGCAATGCACGCGATCAACGCGCTGGCGCCCAAAAAAAACATCAGCACGCACGCCCACAGTTTGGTTTCTCGTTTCATTTTTTCTTGGCCAGCATTTGCGTGCCGGTTTTGATTTCAATTTGATCACTCAACACATCCGCCACTTGGGCTTTTGCATCCTTGGATTTCAGCTCGGCGAATTGCGCCACTTGTTTTTCCAGCGTCGGTAAACTCACTTTGGTGGCGGCCAGCATTCCTTTGGCGTCGATCAATCCGGCATTAGCCAGCGCCTCAAAGGCTGGGCCGGACTCAGCCACGGCGCGCGTTGTGCGGCCGTCCTTGAGTTCCCATCCATCAATGGCGTTGGGGTTGGCCTCAATCAATTCACGGGCGCGGGCTTTGATGGCCGCGATCCGTTTGGCCAGCGCCTTCTCGGCCACAGCGGCCAGCTCCAACAGATCCGGCAACCGCTCGGCCGGTAGTTGGGCGGGATCATCCTGCACCAACGCCAAGGCCGTGGCTTGAGCTTCGGGGCACGTGGCGGCGGCCTTGCAATACTGGCACGCCTTGGCCGATGGACGGCGCAGGGCATCAGGGTTCTCGCTCTCATCCAGAATGCGTTCCACGTGATCGCGGGCAATCACCAGATCCTCCAAAGCGTAATGGCACACACTCGTTTGCGGTGAAACCCACGGCTGAATAATCGCCACGGTGACGCTGTGCAGTTCGGGGTTGTCCTCCTTCACCAGCACGGCAAGGCCACGCAATTGCAAATTGCCCACCGCTTCGGTTACAGCGCCGCGTCCGAATTTGTAATCCACCACCAGCGCGTGCGCGTCGCAGATCACCACCAGATCAGCCTTGCCGCTCACTCGGTCATCCAATCCCCACAAGCGCTCTTCGCGGATGATCGTGCAGTCGGCCACATTGGCGTCGGGGGCAACTTCTTCTAGCCACGCCCCCACCACTGAGGCCTCCAGCTCCATGGCAATCTCCACCGCCTTGCGCTCGTCATCATTGGCGAGGCATTGGAAACTTTGAGTTTCCATTCCTTCATGGCAACGCGTACCCATGCTCGCCACATCGCTGCTGGGCGGTTCGGGAATGTCGCGCTCGGCATTCACGCTGCCCGCACATTCTGAAACGCGATCCAGTCGGCTCATTGAGATTCGGCCTCGGCGCTCATCGGTTTCAGGATTCATCCTTGGCCTCCTTGGCTTCCGGGATCACGTCAGTGTTGGCAAATTCAATGTCCATCGAGGGTTGCCAGCCTCCCAGCCGCCATCCGTTGGCGTCAAAGTCTCTCACCACGGGCGCGCCTTGGCGCCGGATGGCATCAAAAAAATTGGCCACCACCGGCACGCATTCGGCGGGCATCACCCACTTGGAGGATCCCACGGCCACGATGATGTTGTGCGGCGCGGGACTGGGTTGGTCTTGGCCGCTCATGCGGTTGCCTCCGCAGTTTCAGGTTGTTCGGGGGCGAGTCCCTGCCTTGAAAGTTCGGCCTCGTCCGCTGGATCTTCAAGGGCGGGTTTTTCAAACATCTGCTCGGCAAAGACCGGTTTGGCTGCGCTGAATCGGTTGCTGGCAAAGTCCGGCGTGTCGTGATCTTTATCCATCGCCAACGCCTGTTCGGCGTCCATGGGCCAACGTTTAGAGTGTCGGCGCAGCACCGTCTTGCGGGCCATCTCGTCATAGTCCGTCACCCACGGGCCGGAGTTGCCCGCCTTGGATCGGCCACGGATCGCGTCGATTTCATCGCGCGTCATGATCTCATAACTGGTCACACGCTCGCCATCCTCAACCCATGAAGCGCGCGAATACACGCACACCAAATCACCACGGGCCGCAGAATAATCCACCGCGTGCTTGAGTGCTGTGCGGCCGTGACCGTCATCCTCCTGCACCTCAAAGGCATCCTTGGCGCGCACCACCTTGGCTTCGGCGGTCACACCGTTGCGGCGCGCGATGGCAAGTAGCCCTTTGTAATCGATCACCAGCGTGCAATCTTTCCCGTAGGGAATCAAATGCGCGTGGCGGCCGTCCGGCTCAAGTCCCACGGCGGACAGATCCAGCAAGCACTGGAATAAACTTGGCTGCGTGCATTGGAGCAGCTTGGGGGTTCGGTTCAGCGCCGTGAGGGCGATGCGGGTGAAGCGTTCCGGGGCACAATGGCGCGGGAGGGCTTTGGCGATTTGCTCTTGAAAAGCCGGGCCTTCCAATAGCGTGCGAAGTTCGGCCTTTTGAGTGGCCATCTCGTTTTTGCTCATCTCTTGTTCTCCTTGGATTGGGGTTAAGGGTTAGGGGTTAAAATTAGCCGGCCAGCGCACGCGAGTGACAAGGGTGAACGCACACCGGCCGGCCGGATGCCCCCCAAAGCACCCATCAAAAAAACGCTTCCACGGCGTTGGGCGACTGGCCCGCGCCCCCTGCATCCAGGGCGCCGCCGTGAAAGAGTGCATCCGCATCAGATTGCGCTGTGCGGAAAAAGCCATCATGCATGGGGTGGTCTTCCATGAATAAACGCGAATAAAACGCCACGTGCGCGTTGGGCAGCTTAAATTCGCCGCCGCCCTGAATCTCTGTCTCCCATCGAATGCGCTCGATGATGGCTTGGGCGCTGTAATGCTCGCGGCCCGCCTCGATCACTTCCAGCGTGAACTGAATAAAGCGCCGGTAGACTTCCGGGTGGGCTTGGTGATAGCTCGCCCAAGCCATCGCGTTTGGTGTGTTGGGGAGCGGCTTGAATAGGTCGGATTGGTAGGTCATCGGTTCACGGGGTTGGGGTTAACGGAAAGAGATTGAGCCTCACGGCACGCCGCCTGTTCGCACGGCAAGCAAACGTGTTCGCCTCTCGCCACGGCCACCGAGCAGATCACACACACAGACACCGGCCGACGGTTGCCCGCCGGCCGATGCTGCTTTGTGTTGGGCTTGTTGCTAGTCCCTGAGAATGAAGCCCCACGCGGCTGGAACGCCAAGGAGGCGGGGGTGGAGAACCCCTCTGAAGAAACGGCGCCAGTCCGCGCGGGTGTTGATAATTGGGAAAGCATCAGTCAAGCCTCCCATAAAGTTTGGTGATGGCGCGTTGGGTCGTCGCCGGCACGCGGCGCACATCAAAGCCTCGCTTGGCAAAGCCGCCCACGCCCATATTGTAAGCGGCATAAAGGTCGCCGGCGGTGGGTTCGCGCTTCATCCGTTTGGCCAGTTGCCCGTGGATCATCGCAAGGTATGTGCGCGCGTAGATCCTCGAAATGGCGGGGTCATTCGCTCCCTGCGCGTAAGGCGTGGCCTTGAATCCGTTGGCCTTGAGCCAGCGCGAACAATCCGCCCAAGCCGGTTTGTGCATTTGAAAAGCCCCGTTTGCCTTCCCTTGATCGCCCACCGCGCGCGGGTTGTCGTTGGATTCCACGAAGGCCACCGCATCAAGCAGCTTGCCGTTGATCTCCACGCCGGAGCAGGGCACGGCGAGCAACAGTAACGCAGCCAGCACCGCCACCAATCGGCACGCGCTGCGGGCCTCAAAGGCCAACACGTCCTTGAGCCTGTAACGAACTGCACGGGCGCCGAAGCGCACGCACTTCAATCTACCCTCACGCGTCCATCGGCGGATTGTGTCCGGATGAACGGCGAGCTTCTCGGCAACATCTTGTCTGGTTAAGTATGCAGTCATGGTTTCCTTGGGGTTGGGGGTTAATGGTTCAAGACTTTTGACGAAAAAAGACGGGCGCGCACATAGCAGGAAAGGGTGCGGTGGTCGGCCTTGGCGGCACGAGCCAGCGCCTTGAGTTCGGTGGGAGTTAAGCACACGCCCAAAGTCTTGGTGCGTTTGTCGGCGGGCTTCCTTGGCTTCAATGTCGTAACCTCCATCGCTGGAAGCAGTAAAGCATCAATGGTTTAAAGGTTCAAGACTTATTTGAGAATCTGCAAGGAAACTTGTTCGCGCTTTATTCCCCGTCATCCTCGGAAGGGGGGCGGCCTTTCGGCGCAACGGGTAGGCCGAGCTTGATGCGGATAAAGTCGCTGTAATTCCGGATGCCGAGGCGATCCATTTCGGCATCGACTTCGGCCTTCTCGGAATCAGTCACCCAAATGGCTAGGTTCTTGGTTCGGTCGCGGGATGTCTTGGATCGTTTTGACATTGGCTCGTCATTAAGGCCTTGGCCATTGAGTCCGGCGCAGTGTGTTCCCTCTCGGCAAGTTCCAGCAGCCGCGCGTAAGCGTCGGGCGCAAGCCGGAAAGTGAGGCGGTGTAAAGTTTCAAAATCACGGGCGGGGAAGGTACTGCATTGCTTGGGGTTGTCAATATTGCGAGTGGGCGTCAATGTTTCCATAGGGTTGCATAGGGTTGCATGGGTTGCATTTGGGCGGCAAAACGCCGCTGCTTTGGGTTGCTCTTAATTTTACCATTTTTCGCCGGCCTGTATACAGGTATTTTGCGTTAACTGAAACAGTGATAAAGTGGGGTGCGCCAGCGCCTCGATTTCCGGAGCCGGAAAACCTCCCGCCGCTAGGGTGCAATTTCCCAAAACGCTCTGGCCTCCGCCGGCGATACGCGCCCATCGTAATGGCGCCTGAAAACGTCGCTTTTTTCTTCGTGGCCCATCAGGTATTTTGTCCAATCCGGCCGGCCGTGCTGGGCAACGTGCATGGAGGCAAACGTGTGGCGCTTGATATGACTGCCCCATTCCCATTGCCCAAGCGCGCCAAGCTTCGCATCATTGCGTAGCTTCTCCATTTTTTTGCGGTAGTTTGTGAACGGGTAGAGATCGCCGCCACGCTTTAGCCATTTCACGCAATTGGGCGGGACGGGAACCATGCGGCGCATTCGCGTGCGGCCGGCTCCGGTTGGCACTTCCAGTTCCGGCGTGGGCCGGTCTAGGTGGATATTGGGCCAGCCCACGCCGATGCTGTCAGCGCTGCCCACCATCTCACTGATCCGCAACCCGCAAAAGTATCCAATGGCCAGAAAAGGAACCATCGCGGGGTGATGCTTCTTGGCGGTTGCCAAAAGTTCTCCGGCCTGTTCCGCGTTGTGCCAGCAAATTTCCTTTTGGCCGATAGGTGAAAGCTCGGCATCGGCGGCGGGGTTTTTTGCAATCCATCCTTGTTTCACGCTCCAATTGAAAAAGCGGCTCAATCGCGTGCGGTATCCTTTTTGGGTTATCGGCGCGCGGCCGCGCACTTTCGCAAATTCTTCAATGGTTTTGTGGGTGATCTCGCCAAGCGGCATATCCCCGTATAATGCGCCAAATCCTTTGACTATATTTTTAACGGTTTTGCTGCTGCTTTTTGCCAGCTCCAGCCCTTCCCAATATACCAAAAATTCGCGGATCGCATCGGCCGTTAGCACATCCGTGCGCGGGCGGTATTGGTCGTAGGCCATAGCCGCGTCCATCAACTTGAATTGCCCGGCCTCGGCGATTTGAACCGCGGCCAGTGTGTCGGCAACCACGGCTTGCGGTAGGCCCGCCAGTTGGCGCAGCATTCCGGCCGCGTCTTGGTATTGACCGGCAAAAGCTTTTGCGTCACCCTCGCGCGCGAACAACCTTTTGACCGGTTTGCCACCCAATTGAAAGTTAACACGCCAACGCACATTTCCATGATGATTGATTTTTGTGATTTTCATAAATTGACTTTCCGGCTTCGGGCCATTTCGGGCCGATTAGTTCGGGCCATTCGGGTCGGCTTTGCTGCACGTTTGCGTACCTTTCTGCACGCTTATGCATCAAAGCCAAGGAGGCGTCAATTGTATTTAAAGGCAGTAAACAGGGGGTTTACTGGGATTCGCGTGCGTAGCTCAATTGGATAGAGCAGTAGTTTCCGGAACTACTGTTTTTTTCGTTTTTCCATTAGAAAACAAAGGTCAAGCGGCTTCGGGCCATTTCGGGCGAGTCGGCTGGGCTTCATTTCTTTGCGCCTCCTTATTTTTCGCACGCACGGCGGCGCGGCGCTTCATCTCCTTGGATCGCTGTAATGGCGTGAGGTTGGCCCAGACGGCTTGGCCGCCTGCGGAGGATTTTGATTTGCCGCCTTTGCGGCCCATCTCGGCCATAAATTGGCTGACGGCTTTGGGGATTTCAGTTTTCTTCGGCATCGTTTTCATTTATTTGCCCTTTTTTCTTTGTTTACTAGTTTTGGATGGAGATAGTCGGAGCCAATCGCTTGATTGTTTTCTCCCGCCAGCGGCGGCCGATTTCAAATGATTTCAAGACGCCCTCGGACGTGGGTTCCCCTGCCTCCACTTCGCCGGCCATGAATGACTCGACGGATCCACCGCGTGTCTCTTGCAGGTGATCGGAGACTCTCGCCATTCCGGCGTCATTTAGATTGCGGAGTGAGCTGCCGATGTTGCCCGCCATTTCCTTTAGAATGCAGGCAGTTTCGTAGTTGGTTTTATATTTTACTTTCATTTTTTATTCTCTCGACTTTAGCGGCCTGAGTCCGGCCTGTTTGTTGTGTTGTTGTTGTTGGTTAAAATTGCCCGTTGTGTTTTTCGGCGAAAGCATCCCGGTAGTCGATGGATTCGCGGGCGATCTCGACGGACTCGATGAGTTGCACGCCGCCGCCGTTGATGATGTCGCCGTTGGGGGCGAGCAGGTCACCGGCGGCGATGTCGGTTTCCGTCTCGAAGGTGTTGACGATTAAAAAGCCGTTGTCCATCGAGGTGTTGAGAACCCCGCCCAATGCGGAGAGATCAAAATCGTATTCGCGCGCCCCATCGGGGAGGGCAATGGTGAATGAGATGAGCGAACCGTTGACCAGTTCGACTTGTTTGATTGTTGCTCGGTTCATGTTGTTGTTTTGGTTGTGAGGGGCGGTTCCCCTCGTGTCAAAACAAGATACACTTAAACCGCTTGCCTGTCAACTGATTTGTGAAAGTTTTTTCACTTTTTTTTGGTCGGTTTTTATCGGGTTTTGGGGCAGCTTTGGGGGGTCGTCACGGCGTGGATTCGTAACCATTGGGAATGGCGTGCTTGAGTTAGCGCGCGGGATCGCGCTGTGGCGGCTTTACCATTTGGTGAGGGGGCAGGATTCGGAATTGGGGGTCAGCACAGCGGGCCGCTAATCAAAGCTGCTTACACGGCATCCTGTGGCCTTGATTTGTGGCTTAAATGCGGCGAATCCGGCGAATGACGCCCAAAGGGATGGCGACGAAATCGCCTTCGGGGGGTTGGTCGGGGCGGGTATCGAATAGGCTGGTGGCGATGATGATGTGGTCGGGGCGTTTGGCGGCGAGGCGGCCGATGGTGATGCATCGGGCGGGCTTGGCGTCTGGGAGTGTTTCGTTGGTGAAGCTGCAAATGTCGTCCCAATGAATTTCAAGAAGGGCGCCGAGTTTTGCGGGGAGCTTCATTTGAACTTGAAGTGGTTGGTGGGGTAGAGCCCGCGCGGGGTTTGGATTCGGAACTGGCGGCGCTCAATGATTCCGGCGCGCACGCTCGCGCACAACATTCGGCCTGTGTGAGAGTAGCTTTTGCCGAGTTGGCCGGCGATCTCGGCCACCGTGTACCATCCGGAGGGAACGGATTCTGGCGCGCCGTTGGTGACGAGTGTGCCGGCGAGAGTTTTGGCGAATTGGTTGGCGGTTTTTTTGTCCATCATTGGTGATCGTCAAACTTTGTTGCCGATCAAAATTCTTCCAAGCCGGTGGGTAAAACCCAATGCGGGCCGCAGCGGCGGGCGAGCCATGTGATGGTGGTGCATCCTTTGTAGACTCCAAAGGCCCAGGCGTTTTCCCACGCGGCGGTTGCCAGCCGGTTCTTGGCGTATCGCATCCGGCCAAAGTCGGCGAGGCATCCGATGGAGTAACCCCAAGTGCCGCCTTGGCGGCGGCCGGTTTGGACTTCGACGCGGTGAATGTGGCCCATGATGATGGTGCCGCCTCGCGCGGCGTAGTGCGTGGCCGCTTCTTTCACGGCATTCATGTTCGCGCTGTACCCGTGCGTAAAGGCCAGTTTGCCTTCGGCGACGCGATGCACGCCCGTTTCGGCGTGGTATTCGTAAAGCTTCGTTTTAGTGCGGCGGCATTGTTTTTCGATGCGCTCGATGACTTCGGCGGCGGCGAAGCGCATCGCGCCGTTGCTGTGGCTTTCGCGGATACGCCAGAGGCGGTCTTCGTGGTTGCCTAGCAGGTAGACGTGGGGGGCGTAGGCTTCGAGAAAGCAGAAGCCTTGCACGAGGTCGTCGGTGAGGTCATCGGCGGCGGCGCTGTCTTCGTTGCTGATGCCTTGGCGGAGGCCGGCGAAGTCGAAGTTGTCGCCGACGTGGATCTTTAGATCCGGCTGGTAGTGGTCAACGAATTTAAGGAACGCGAGGCGCGCGCCCTTGTCGATCATCGCGCCGTGGTTGTCGCCCACGGCCACCCATTTTTTCCATCCTCTTTTGCTCATAATTCAAAGCCTCCGCAATGGCTTTGGGGTGAGCGGTCACCATTTGTCGATTGGGCAACGCTCGGTTTCCAATGCCAGCTTCGGCAGGCTGCATCCGCACGCATCGCATCGGCCAAGGCCAAAGCGGGCGTCACGGTTCATTTTTGGGCAGTCAAAACAGGTTTGCGCGCGTTGGCGCAGCGTGGCTTCGTCGGCCACGGGGAATCCCGCTTTGGCCCAAAGGCCAACAGAGGTAGCGAGCTTCGTCATCATTGATGCGAGTGATAAAGTCATTGTCCGGCCTCGATGCGTTCTTCCAGTTGGTTTATTGTTTTTAATGCGGCGCGTGTCCATTCGGGGGGTTGGTCGGGGCGGGTGTCGAACAGCATGGTTCCTTGCCCGTCACATCAGCCCAACGCTGAATCGAAACCGCAACGTATTCAGGCGTAAGCTCCATGGCGTAGCACTTGCGGCCCAGTTGCTCGGCGGCGATGAGTGTGGTGCCGGAGCCGAGGAATGGTTCCGCGACAATCGCGCCCTCCGGCGTGCTTGACTTGATGGCTCGACAAATCATCGTCACCGGCTTGGGGGTGGCGTGCCCATGCCTGTCCTCGCCGGTCACACGGTTGAACTCCCAAACGTCCGTCATGTTGTCGTGGGTGTTGTCGAAGTAGGCGCGGGTGGCGTAGAACTCCCGCTTGATTTCGTCGTGATCCCGCTTGAATGCGTCGTGATCCCGCTTGATTTCGTCGTGATCCCGCTTGAATGCGTCGTGCTCCCGCGCTGCTGCTTGGAGTTTTCGGTAGTGATCTTCGGGAATAAATTGCCATTGGCTTTTGGTGAACCAATGCCCGTGCATCCCAGCGCCGCAAATCCGCTTCACGTCCCCTGCTGTCCATCCCATTTTCTTCAAGTCAGCATCAAGCGCGGAACGAATCGGCTCCCACCCCTCCCAGTAGTTGTCGGCGTTGCTGTTGAATCCCTGCTCGCCAAGCATGAAGAACAGGCAGCGTTCAGATGCTGTTGGGAACGAGCGGTAATGCTCCGCATCCATGCCCTGCCCGTATTTTTTATCCCAAACGACCTCATTTCTCAGCGTCAACCGCTCGGAATCCTTCAGCCCACCGACGTACCACAGCCGCCACAAGTCTTCAGCGTTGCCCCAGATGTATGCGCTGCCGTTGTCCTCGGTGTGCGGTCGGAACGCTCGCCACCAATCCATCTGGAATGCGTCGAGTTTGTCGGCGTAGAGGTTATCATTCGCCACCCCGTCTTTCTCTTTGCCCATGCCGTAAGGCGGGTCGGCGTGAATCAGATCCGCCTTCGCCCCCGCCATCAGCCGCTCCACGTCCTCGGCCTTCGTCGAGTCGCCGCACAGTAATCGGTGGTCGCCCAATTCCCAAATCTGCCCGCTTTCCACGCCCCACTTCTCGCGCAGTTCTTCAGCGCGGTCAATCTGCGGCTCGGCGTCTGCCATGTCATCTGGATTAAATTGGGTCAATAAATCCTCAAGGGTTGTCGTGTCAAACCCTGTCAAGTCCATGTCAATTTCCCCCGTGTCCAGTTCAATCAGTAAATCCTTTAAAGCTGCATTGTTCATTTCGGCAAGCTCGGCAATCCTATTGTCGGCAATTAAATGCGCCGTTTCTTCTGCCTCGTTTTTAAAGTCCTGCAAATTGACCGGGGCATTATCCAGCCCCAAAAAATACGCGGCTTTTAATCTGGCGTGACCAGCAACAATGAACCCGCTCCTTTTGCTCACGACAATAGGAGCACGCCACCCTTGCGCGGCAATTATCTTGCCGAGCATTTGGATTTGCTGGTCGCTGTGCGTGTTTGGATTTCGGGGATGATCAACCAGTTCGGCAAGGTTTTTAACCTCATCATGTGCGCAATGGATTTCAGGATTTAATTTTGTTTCCGTGTTCATGGGCGAGTGAAAAAGTCATTGTCCGGCCTCGATGCGTTCTTCCAGTTGGTTTATTGTTTTTAATGCGGCGCGTGTCCATTCGGGGGCGGCCAGCGCGGCGGCTTCAAAATCAGGGCGTGCGATCAGGCGGGCGCTGTTCTCCAGCTTCACCGTGACGCAGCCGGTTAAGCTCAGCGTCAAGGAGAGCATCAATGGCTTGATCCACTTCATCATCTTTGCGTTGTTTCCGTTGGCTGGCGGCTTGCACCGTCATCATGCGGCTAATCTGTTCGAGCGCGGCGGCGATCTTCGGGATGGCGGCAATGGCGGCGAGCAGTTGCACGGGTTATTTTTTGGCGGCGTATTCTTTTAGGGCGTCCACGATAGATTGCCCCCCAATGTAGGCGGGCACGATAATCACCACGGCGCCGATGAGTTGCTCGGTGAGTTCGGGGGATAGGTTGGCCCATTCGGTGGCCATGACGGTGAGGAGGCCGCCGATGGCCATCCAGAGTTTTCGGGATTTCAGTTTATCTTTCATTGGTCTTTTGTTTTTTTCTCACGCAAGCGGTCAATCACCCACGCAATGAGTTTGCTGGTGGCGTAAAGGAAGGTGACGGCAAGGATGCCGGTGTTCAGGAACGCATCAAGGCCGGCGAAATTGGCCGTGGCGAGTCCGGCGCTTGAGACGCCCAACACTTTCCCGATGTCTAGAATTTCGTCGCTCATAATAATGTTTAGGGTGGAGGCGGGCCTCCCGTTCCTTGATATTGATATCGAATGATTACCACGCCGCTTCCGCCCGCTGCTGCATTAGTGCTTTGGTCGCCACCACCACCACCGCCACCAGAGTTTGCCGTCCCAGCATCAGCGTGGTTTCCGCTCCCTCCCGAGCTGCCTTGACCACCTTGGCCACCACCGCCGCTGCCACCAGAACCACGGGTTCCACCGGCTCCCCCACCCCCCCCCCCCCCCCCCACCCACCTCCCCCCCATTGATGAAGAGGATCCTGCTCCCCCACCCCCCCAACTGAAAAAAACACCTCGTGTGCCTCCCGCCCCACCCGCCCCCCCACCCCCCCCCCCCCCCGGCGCCCCCCACTTTTT
>JACNJL010000020.1:0-44937 GCA_014382585.1 Limisphaerales bacterium
TGGCGAGGTTGCCGTACAGGTTAGCTCCCTGCTTGAGCAGCGCCTGAGGGTTCTGAAAATTTTGTAGTAACATCTGCGCGCGTGAGTATTGCGTGCCGTCGGTGAGTAGCATGTTTACCTTACCATCGGCCCCCATACTGTAGGAGCTGATGCTCGCTCCACCGGTCAGGGTAAGCGACGAGACAGTGCCCGTGTCCTTGTAAAGTTTGAACCCGCTTCCCGCCGTGGTGATGTCCACCGTGTTGGTGCCCGCCGTGGCGTCGGCGGAGGTGGTGTGGAAATAAATATCATTGGTGGATATCCGGGCGTAGTACGCCTTGCCGTCGGTTAACCCGCCGGGCATGGTGCCGCCGGTTACATAAAATGTATCGCCCGTAGACATCCCGTGGCCGGTGGCGAGAGTCATTTTATCGCTGGCGTAGGTGACACTGCTCACGGTGACCTCCGTTGGGCTGGCGACGGTGTGATTCACTTTATTTGCACCGGAGGCCGCATCGGCAGCGGTGTTGTGCAAACTGAAGGTGTCATCGGTGACCTTTGCCACAAAATAAACGGTGGACGTGGTAGCCGTTCCGCCGGCCACACTGGGCACGGTGCTGCTGAATTTCACCTGGTTGCCCGTGGTGTATGCATGGGCGGTTTTTGTGAAAATATTGGTGGAGGTATCCAGAGACACGCTGGAGCGATCCTCGGTGTATTTACCCACATCGAGCTTGATATCGCCAATCTCCGCCTGCTCAGCCGTAGTATTCGCGGGAGCCTGTTTATTGAGGCCCTGCACGCGGTAACCATCGTTGGTCACCAGCATACCATTCTTGTCCTCACGGAAATCTCCCGCGCGGGTGACGAACAACTCGTTGGTGGTGGCATCTTTCACCATGAAAAAGCCTTCACCAGTGATGGCCATATCCGTGCGCACGCCGGTTTGCTTGATGGCGCCTTGAGTAAACTGGTTTTTGATGGCCGACACGGTGACACCATTACCCACCTGCATGCCGGCTTGGCCACTGGTGGTTTCACCGTCTGGCGTGGGGGCCCGCATGGTTTGCGCGAGGGTGTCTGAGAAATCGACGCGGGCGCCCTTAAAGCCAACGGTGTTGATGTTGGCCAGGTTATTACCAATGGCATCGAGACTGGTTTGAAACTGCTTGATGCCGAGTACGCCGGTATTGAGTGATCGAATCATGACTTATTCCGTGGTTGTTTGTTGATTAGCTGCTGGCGTCTCCCCGCTCACGGAGGTGACTTGGTCCAGAGTGTAGGTTTTATCGCCTACAATAATCCTCGCTTCGCCATCCTTGACGTTGAGGTCGGTCACGATTCCTTTCGTAAATTCCATATCTCCAAGGTTCAGTCGCACCTCCTTGCCCAGCAGATTGGTGGCCTGCAGGAAGTCGTTGCCTTGGCGCAGTTTGGTGATGTCGGCACTCATTGTCTTGGTTTGCTCCAAGCTGCTGAACTGTGCCATTTGCGCGATAAACTCAGTATCGCTCACCGGCTGCATCGGGTCCTGATTGCGCATCTGGGTGACGAGCAATTTCAAAAATTCATTCTGACCCAGCATCTTCACCGGCACGCGCTCATTCGCCTCGGGCGCTTCGGCTTGAAGGCCGGTTATCTGTGTTGCGTTAACAATCATGGTTCGTTCCTCTTTGTTTCGTTAAACTAATTAGGCCCAACTTTCCCAGTTGACATTTTGGGCACGCGCGGTGGCGCGGCGGGGCGCAGATTGTTCTTCTTCATCACGGTTATTTTCCAGCTCACCCCAGTTGAGTGGCTCCTCATCATCCTCTCCGGCCGACGCGTGGCGGCGGCTTTCGGAAGGGTTAAAATCGTCTAAATCATCGGAAAAACGGGGCAATTCGGCCTCTTCACGAGCCAAATCTCGCAAGGTTACGCCGCGTTCTGCGAGCGATTGCTGCAGCTCATTCCATTGGCCGGCAAGCTGTTGGCCCTCGCCCTGCCCCAACCGCGCCTGGATTTCCAAGCCGCCTTGGTTGTAGCGAATGGTCAACTCCATTTGCTGATTCTCCGTCTGCAGTTTCACCGTCATCTGATCAGCGCCCTTGGCGCGAAACGTGGTGACGGCATTCCAAATTTTTTCAAGCGTGGCCGAAATCTGTCCGGGCACTGGCGTAAACGCCTGAGTCGCCGCCGTGCCGGTGGCGGCGGGAGTGGCGACCGCTTGCACGGGCGCGGTCAGTTCGCGGGCTTGTTCGCGCGGCAAATCCTGTTGTTGGCTGGACGCACCGCCGCCGAGCTCGGCACTGGTCGCCGGGCGCAGCTCTTCCCATCTCGCTACGGATCCTTCCGGCGCGAGGGGGGTTGTTTTTGCCATCATAGCCATCTTCGGGTTGTTCTGAGCAAATTGCGTGCCGTTCACAATTTCCCAATCGCCTTCAGGTAAATTTCCGGTTTTATCAGTCGATTGCGCGGGTTTTACCGCCGCGCCTTTGGCCATCGTAGCCGTGGGTAAATTTTGCCGGTCGGCTTCTAATTCCGCTTTGGCAGTGGCTTGTTTCACATCTTCCGATTTTAACTGCGCGCGCGCGGCCTGTTGCTTTTTCAATCGACCCGTTTGTTTGGCAGCCGATTGCTTGCGCGCCTGCATCGCCTTCAGTTCTTCTTTGGCTCCATCGGATTGGGTCTCAATGTTCACCTTGGCCTTGGGATCAACTTTGGGTGTTAACAATTTGGATTCACTCAAAAGTTTTTGGGCACCCTCTTCAGCCGGCGCATTTGTTGCGACTTGTTTTCCCTCCGATGGGTTTACCTTGGCCTTACTTGCTAGGTCCGCCTGCAATGGGGATGCATGGCCCAACCCGGCAAATTCATTGGCACGTTTTTTTTGCCGTGCGGCTTCTTCTTTGACTTGGAGTTCGACTTTGTCCTCGGCAGCTTTTTCCTGTTCAGCAACCTCGGCTTCTCCCGCAGCTTCACGAAACACCTTGTCAAAGCCTTGATCTTCCGAGGCCGGCTTGGCCGGGGTCATGAGGTCAAAAGCGTCCGTACCGGTTGTGTCGGTGGATTGTGTGGGTAAGGAAGTCATTATGGAGTGGGGGTTGGTGCCAAGCCGGATTCCGGCATAGTGCGGCGCCAGTCTTTGATGATTGTGTTGTAGAGCTTCACGTCCTCGGCATCACCGGAGGAAACCAGCGTATTCACGATGGTCGCCTGATTGGTCGGAGCCATGAACTGAAATATCTTGGGGTTCAATGCAGGATCATTATCCTGCGTTGCTCGGATAAGGTTTCTGAGGTTCGCCTCACGCGCCGCCGCATCCCCTTGATTCATGATATCTTCATAAATACCTGCCAAACGCATCAGCTTATTCGTTTCGTTCTGGCGAATTTGAATCACTTTGCCCTCAAATAATTTATCCAAATGTGCGCGGATCGTGGTGATGTTGTTGGTGTGAAAATGCATTTCCTTGAGTTGTTCATTGATGTGACTGTTCAACTCTTCCAATTCCCTCTCACGTTGTTTTAGATAATTCTCGCGTGCCTGAAGCCGCTGAATCAGGTCGCTCAATCCGGGATCCGTGATTTCCAAATCACCCGCGGCGGTACTCCGATTGATATCCCCGAATCGCCGGTCAATTGTGCGTTTATTGGCCTCTTCGTTTACATCATGTTTAAGGGATTCAGCGGTCTCTGCCGTGTCCACCATGCTCCGGGGCTTTTCGGCTTCCTTCTTTTCCTCAATCTTTTTTTCCTCTGCCGCCTGCTCGGCGACCCCGGATTTCTCAAGTGCCTCCTGCAACAGCACGTCTTTCGATACCAACGTCAGCCCCACCAGCGTGGCGATAAATAAGATTCCTCCCAGCAAGGCGACGAACCATCTTGATTTCAAAATCTTTTTCATAATCATCCTCCGTTAAATTTTTGCGGCCGCTCCTCTGGCTTCGCGCAGCAACACCATTTCGTCGATGGCGTTTTGCTCCGTGCGACGGGCTTCGTGCTGGTGCAGTGTTTGTTTTTTGTCGCGCATTTTTTCGAGTGCCTCGCGGCGTTGACGGGCTTCCAACAG
Source organism: Limisphaerales bacterium (assembly GCA_014382585.1). Lineage (NCBI taxonomy): Bacteria > Pseudomonadati > Verrucomicrobiota > Verrucomicrobiia > Limisphaerales > Limisphaerales bacterium. The sequence continues at coordinate 4,030 of JACNJL010000020.1, forward strand.
CGATTGCCATTTTTCATCCATCACACTTTGCAAGCGAAGCAATTCCGGTTCCAACTCAGCCAACTGCGCGCGCAATGATCGCAGAGAGCCCTGCAATTGAGCCAAATCGCCGCTCTGCGCCTGGCCGTCGAAGGCGCTGCGGCAAGCCGTTAAATTCGCATCCACCGCTTCATCCAACGCGCGCCAGTGCAGTTGCAGCGTTTCCACTGCGCCGCGCGCCTGGGCGTACACGTCGCTGGCGGCTTGTTCCTCATTGGAACGAACTTCCAGCACGGTCTTGAGTGAAAAGTTAAACGGTTTCATTTCAGGCCATCATTGGCGGTTGGCCGCCGGGTTGTTGTTGCGGTTGAAATGGTTGCGGCGCAAATTGATCTCCGGGCTGCCCGACCCCTTGTACGGCTTGGGCGGCTTGGGCTTGGCCTAAGGTTTGGATGAGTTGTTCCCAGCTTTCATCCCGGCCATTGCCGACGGTGGTTTCCTGCCGCAAAAAATCGCGCATTGGTTCGTGCAAACTGATGGCTTCGTCGATTTTTGGATTGCTGCCGGCTTGATACGCACCGATGGAAATCAAATCCTGACTCTTGCGATACACCGCCATGCTTTCGCGCGCGTGGCCCATATGGGCGCGTTGCTCGGGCGTGAGCAAATCATGCGCCAACCGGCTCACACTTTCCAAAACATCAATAGCCGGATAATGATTTTGCGAAGCCAATTCGCGCGAGAGCACCAGGTGCCCATCGAGAATGGACCGCGCGGCGTCGGCCACCGGATCGTTCATATCATCGCCTTCCACGAGCACATTAAACAATCCGGTGATGGAGCCGTGCTCGTTGTTGCCCGCGCGTTCGAGCAATTGCGGCAGCAACGAAAAGACTGAAGGCGTGTAGCCGCGCGAACTGGGCGGCTCGCCAATCGCAAGGCCGATCTCGCGCTGGGCCATTGCGAAGCGCGTGATGGAATCCATCATCAACAACACATTTTTGCCCTGACTACGGAAATGTTCAGCAATCGTCATTGCCAAAAAAGTTCCCTTCACACGGGCCAGCGCCGGCTCATTGGAGGTAGCCACGACGACCACGGATTTTGCGCGGCCTTCTTCATCGAGATCGCGTTCCAAAAATTCGCGCACTTCACGGCCTCTCTCCCCGATGAGCGCGATGACGTTTACATCCGCTTCTGATTTACTGGCCATCATTCCCATCAAAGTGGATTTACCCACGCCGCTGCCGGCAAAGATGCCCAGGCGTTGACCGCGGCCGAGCGGCGTAAAGGTATCGATCGCTTTGATGCCGGTTTCAAACGTTTGATCAATGCGGCCGCGTTTCAGGGGGTGCGGCGTTTCGAGGTTTAGCTCGGCGAGCGGCAATTGAGGGATGGCGCCCAAATCGTCGAGCGGTTGGCCCATTCCATCAATCACGCGGCCCAACAATTCTTCGCCCACGGGCACGCGCAGGGAATGGCCGGTGGCCACCACTTCGCTGCCGGGACAGATGCCCTGCACTTCGCCGAGCGGCATGAGCAGCAGATTGCGATCACGGAAGCCCACTACTTCGGCCAACAGTTTTTGGCCGGTGATGCGTGACTCGATGCGGCAAATTTCGCCGACCGACGCCAGCGGGCCTTGCGATTCGATGACCAATCCGATCATCTGCGTCACGCGCCCGCGGTTCTCGACGAGGCGGGTATTGGACAGGCGCGAGCGCAACTGCCGCACCCCTTGGCTCATGCGGGAACTGGTTTTTTGTTCGTCGGCAATCATATTAATTTAGGCACTCACCGCTTCGCGCAACAGGGATTCGCGGGTTTCGCGACGGCCATCGATGACGCCGCAGCGGGTTTCCACGAGGCAACCGCCACGGGAAACTTCCGTGCCTTCCAAGTACCGCACGCGGCGTTGGTGGGGCGAGTCCTGCAACAGCTCGCTTTGGTGAGCCTTCAATAATTTCAAATCTTCGGGATGCAAATGGACCGACACCTCGGCATCCTGCTCGCAGTGCTCGAGCGTTTCGCGGATGGCCGCTTCGATGACGCCGGTGCTAATGGGCAAGCCATGCACGAGGCGGATGGCCGCTTCGGTGGAAAATTCAATCAACTCCGCTTCGAGTTCGTTGAGGCGCGCAGTGAGTTGCGACTGCACAGTTTCCTCGATGATCGTCAATTGCTGGTTGGCGCCTTCGGCCTTGGCCGCTTTCAGTTCCGCACGTAATGCGGCGAGTTGCGGTTCGTACTCGGCGGCAGCCTCGTCGCGGCCGCGTTGATGTCCGGCGGTTTCCTGCTCGGTCAGTTGCTCCTCATGCGTGGGACCGGCGGATTCCTCGGGCAACAGCGCCTCGGCGGGGCCAATGGCCAGCCGAATGCCGCGCAGCGGGGCTTCGGTGAAAATGTTGTCGATGGCTTGGACCATAAAATATTTGTTTGCTTATTCGCCTTCGAGTGAGATTTCGCCTTCGGTTTCGAGTTGGCGCACCACATCGATGATTGAGTTTTGGTTGGCTTCCACTTCGCGCAGAGAGACTTTGCCCATGTTGTCGATTTCCTCGCGCACATTTTCGGCGGCACGTTTGGAGAGGGAACCGAGCATGGCATCCTTGAGCGTGTCGGTGGCGGCACTGAGGGCGACGGCCAGTTTGCTGGCATCCACTTCGCGCATAATTTTTTGAATGGTCTTCACATCGAGCGTTTGCAAATCGTCGAAGGTGAACATCTTCATGCGAATGGAGCGCACTAAATCCGGCGCGCGTTCGTCCATGTTGTCGAGCAGCTTCTTACGCTCGTCCTTGTTCATGGCGTTGAGCACGGCAGCGGCGGATTTCTCGCCACCCGTTTGGTTCAGCGCACGGCTGACGCGTTCGCCCACCTTGGCAGAAAGCACTTCACCAAGAGTTTCCACCACCTCAATGGGGGTGGACTCAAGGGTGGCGAGTTTTTCGACCACCATTTCGCGCACACGATCGGGCATGCTCATGAGCACCTCGGATCCTTTTTGCGCGGGCAAATAGCTGACCACCAACGCGATGGTTTGGGGGTCTTCTTCTTTGAGTAAATTACAAATCGATGTGGAATCCAGATCGATGATTTGCTGCATCGTCGCCACACTCGTGCGGGCGGTGCCCACGCGGCCGATAATTTCCGCCGCCTTAAAAAGACCCACGGATTTTTCCAGCACGGCCCGGGTGAAATCCACCGAACCACTGATGCCCGACTGCGCTTCCACGGCCATACCGGTGAATTCCTGCAGCACGGCGCCCTGTTCGATGCTATCGAGCAGGGGCAAGTTGGCCATCTCGGCACACACCAGTTCGCGTTCGTTATCATCAAAATTCTTGATGATATCTGCCGCCGCATCCTCGCCCATGACAATCAGGAAGGTCGCCAGCTTCTGCGATTGGGTCAATTGCAGTCCCTTGGAAGCTTTTTTCTTTTTTTTGTGTGCTTCAGCCATGGTTCAACTTGGTTTTAAGTTTGTTTCAGTTCAGCTTGCGGCTCCATCACCGCCATCTTCAGCCTTATCTTCACCGGAGCCACCGAGCCAGCGGCGGGCGGCCACGGCCATGGATTCGGGGTTCTCTTTAATCATATCGCGGAGCACCTCGATGTTCACGCGCTCAGGCTGTTTCTTGCCGAGACCAAAGTCCATAATCAGCTTTTGTTTTTCCTGCTCGATGACTTCGACATCATCTTCATCCTCTTCTTCTGCCATGGCTTCGAGCATCTTGCGGCGCTCTTTCTCTTCCTTGCGGCGTTCCATAAGCTGCTGGATTTCGGCGGTCGAAAGTTTGGATGGATCTTTCAAAGCTTCTTCAATATCTTCCGATGATTTGGCCGAAGCCTCCATTTGTGCCTCGGCATCCATGCCGCCAGTGAGCGCTCCGGCCGCCGGGGCTGCTATCGCCGCACCTCCAGCCATTGCACCAGCGGGCGCGGCCACCATCGCGGTACCGGCGAGCAATTGACCCACGGGCACGCCGGTGGGGATCGCCTCTTCGGCGCTGCGTTTCACGAGCTTCACAAATGCCATTAACGCACCCGCACCCAGTAACACGTAAAGGATGTTACGAACCAAGTCACTGATCATCGCCTTTGTGGCGGCGGATTCAAGTTCCTCTTTTGCCGCGGTGAGATGGGCATCGTTAAAGACAACTTCCTCTACCGAAATTTTATCACGCCGCACAGAGCTATCGTCCGGATCAAGATGCAGGCCGATGGCGTTTTTGACCACATTAGTGAGTTGCATCATTGCGGCAGCATCACGGGCAGTCGCACCTTGAGCCACTAACACGGTGGTGGTAATGCGCTCGGGCTTGCCGACGGCTTTCACCACATTGGTGGTGTTTTGGCTGTTGTTAAACGAAATCGTTTTCTCTTCCTTGTTTTGTGTGTTGTTGGCCAAGGCACCTCCGGTGTTGTTGGTGCTGGTATTGGTGTTGGCGGTGGCCCCGGCCACGCCGCCGGGGCGCGGAGTGGTGTTGCCGGTGGTGTCGAGGGTGGACTGAAATTGATTGGTCACCACGCCCTCAGGATCAAACTTGATGGCGGTGTGAGTGATTTGGTCATGATTGAGTTCCGCGCTAACGGTGACGATGACCTGTCCCGGACCCAGCGCCGGCTCCAGTGTGGAGCGCACTTGGGCGGCCAAATATGTTTCAAAATTTCGGCGCGCCGTGAGTCGGTTGTTGGCCATCGCGAAGGAACCGTTCCCTTCGCCTTCAGTGGTGAGTTTGTTGCCGTAATTATCAGTCACCACTACGTTATTGGGCTGCAAGCCTTCAATGCCCCCAGCCACCAAATGGCGAATGGAATGCACCGCCTCGGGCCGGATCGCCCCGGCGCTATTCAAATTTAACAGTACGGCCGCCGTGGCTTTTTTGCTGTCATCCACAATCAACCGCGTCTTGGGTAGCACGACGTGTACGCGGGCGCTGCTGACTCCTTGAATCATCGAGATGCTCCGGGCCAACTCCCCCTGCAACGCGCGCACTTTATTATTCTGCTGCACAAAATCCGACATGCTCACCGTATTTTTATTGTCGAATAATTCCCAACCCACATCGCCCGCTTTCGGCAGGCCACGGCTGGCGAGAGTCATCCGTAGGCTATACACTTTATCGCGCGGCACCTTAATGCTGGTGCCACCGGCTCCCGCTTCGTAAGGAATATTTTGCTCCTCCAGCACCGTGATGATTTCACCGGCGGACTTGGAATCCATATTGCCGTACAGCAATGCAAAATCCGTTTTACTCGTGAAGAACACCACCACCGAAAGCGCGCCGGCGACGAGCAGGCCGGAGGCGACCACAGTTACTTTTTGGTTCACGCCAAGCTGCTGCCAGATGGTCAGGAGCTGCATCGCCATTGCTTTTATTTTATCCATTGTTCAGTGGGTTGGGGTTTTCAAAATTGGGGACACTAAATCTGCATGCGCATGAGTTCCTGATAACCTTCGAGGAGTTTGTTACGCACTTCCACCATCAGCTGGAACGCCACGCCGGCTTCCTGCATGGTGATCATCACCTGATGCAGCGGGATGTCTTTGCCCGCAAGCAAATCATTAACTGCCTGGGTGGAATCGAGCTGCTTGGCGTTGACCTCATTAACAAATTTATCCAGCACGCCACCAAAGCCAACCTGCTCCGGGGCACGTGCCGCTTCTGCTCCCTCCGGCGCCACGGGCGCACCGGCCTTGCTGGCATCAGTGATCTCGCGGCTGCGATCCATAATCGCGCGTTGCTGGCGGTAGATGTCCGCCAGCCCCTGCGCTGCAACTGGATTTACGGGTAACATATTTGTGTGTCGTTCAATTAATTCTTACCGATCGCCAATGTTTGCATAGCCATTTGGCGAGCGGTGCGGATGATGGAAAGGTTCGCCTCCATAGCGCGGGAAGAGGCGATCAAGTCCGCCATCTCTTCGTGTACATTTACGTTCGGGTATTTCACCATGCCTTCAGCGTCCGCATCGGGATGACCGGGCTGATGCATGAATTTGAACGGTCGGTTGTCCGTTTCGATTCCCGCCACGCGTATTTCGGCTTTGGCATTTAGGGGATCAAACTGATTGGCCATAATCGTCTCGAAACGGACGACTTGCCGTTGGTACGGGCCGCCTTTTTCGGTGCTCGTCGTGTTGGCGTTGGCAATGTTTTGGGAAATGACTTCCATGCGCACCTTCTCCGCTTGCAAAGCGGAGGCCGCGCTGCCGGCTCCGGGTAAAATGTTAATGTTCATAATAAGGGTCGTGAAAATTGTTATCGCGTTTTAATCGCCGAACGTAGTTTGGAAAACGTTCCGGAAATCATTTGGGTCTGCATGTGGTGGGCCACCATGTTTTTCTGTAACAGCATTAGCTCCTTCTCAAGCTGCACTGAGTTGCCATCGCGATTCTGCGCCGTGGCGGAAGTATCCACCGTGATCTTCGCCTGCACCCCGCGCACGGCATCGGCCGAGCCGGTGCCAATGGCGCGCGACAACTCGGAGGCAAACGTGGACTGCACGTCCATCCGCTTGTAATGCGGAGTCTCGACATTCGCCAAATTGCTGGCGATGGCCTCCTGCCGCAGCGTGGAAGCATCGAGCATCTTCTTCACGCCTTGGTAATTGGCACCGCTAAAAAGCGCATCAATCATGCCCCGCGTGCAGCAAGCCCCGTGCCATTATAGGGGCTTAAAAACGAATTTTCATAAACTGGCGTTTTTTGCGTATTTTCCGCGTTTTACGGCGAAAATATCTCACAGTAAAATCCAGCATCCTTGGCATTTTTTACCATTTATTCCAATTTTTGTGTTTTTACGATTTTTTGCCAAAAAATCCGTTTTTAGCCCGGGATCGGGTTTTCAAAAAGTTGGCCCAGGATTTGCTGCTCCCTGCCGGATAATCATGCTTGTCCTTGCGTGAACAAGGCCGGGCAACTAAGAGAATGAAGTTGATCGAATGAATCTGCGAACCATTCAAGTTACCGCTCTGCTGGGCGGCGCGCTGATATTTCAGGGTGCCCTGCCCCCGCGTGCGGGAGGTGCTGCGGGTGGTGCTGAATCCTCTCCGGCGCCGGCGATGCCACCGCGGTTGGTGCCGGAAACTCCCGGACAGGCTGCCGGACGATTGATGGCTGAGCATTGGGTGGTGATTTTGCGGAGTTGGTTTCAGGATAGTGCGCAATTTGTGGGACACCGCCAAGGTTTGGTGATTGCGGCAGATCACTTGGACAAACAATTTCCAGTAGCGCCTTGGACTCACCGGCCATTGTGCGGTCCGATGGCGTTGGCGCATCATTTGGCTCCGCTGTTGCCGGTGGGCGGCGGCCAGCCCCATCCTGAGGAATGGCTGAATCTCTACGCGAACAAAGTTCAAATCGCTCGTTACCAAAAAATTCTGGAAGATATTACCCACGTGTTCCAACGGCGCGGCATGTCACCCCTCGTCGCCCACACTGCGGCCATGCGTCAAATTTACACGCGCTGGGATCTTTATGAGCATCTCATCAAGTTTGGAGCGCCCCCCAAAACACAACAACCGCGCATCTCCAAAAATCCTTACGATCCGCATGCCATTTCCAGTGACGCCACCGACTATTATAACCGCGGGCTGATTTGCCAACGGATCGGCAATTTCAAAGATGCCGCTGCCGAGTACGAACGCGCCACCCGCTCACGTCACGCCATGGCGCAGGCGAGCCTCGCGTATCTTTATGAAACCGGCCAAGGCGTGTCCCGCGACCTGATGAAAGCGCTGGAACTTTACCAGCTCGCCGCTCAACAGGGCCATTCGGTGGCGCAATACAATCTCGGCCGCATTTACCAAAACGGGCTCAAGCACCTCAATCAAGTGGTTTCTCCCAACCCCGCACTGGCCGAGCAGTATCTGCGCCGCGCCGCCGCACAGGGCGTGGTGGCCGCCTATCATCAACTCGGCATCCTCTATTACACCCAAGGTGGCCGCGTGAATATGGCCGCGCTCACACCGGAGCAGCTCAAACTTTGGGATAAGAACAACGACGGCCAAGTCCATCCGTCGGAGAACCGTTTATATCAGGACGCGCACGACCATTTTTTGTTGGCTGCCCGACAGAGTTATGGCCCGTCGCTGCACGCGCTGGGCGTGATGTATCAACAGGGCCACGGGGTGAGTGTTGATCCGGGACGCGCGGCGCATTGGCTGGAACAAGCGGTCAAACACGATCAACCCGATTCCTTTTACAACCTCGCCCAACTACACGAAAACGGTCTCGGCGTGCCTCCCAATTTGCCACGCGCCTTTATACTGTATCGGCAGGCCGCCCGAATGGGGCACGCACCCAGCCAATATAATCTCGGTTTGTTTTATTATCAGGGCCGTCGCGCGGGCGAGCAAGTGACCCTGCAAGTAACGGCAGACTTTGCCGAGGCGCATCCGGCCGCCTTGCTGACGGCCGAGTTGGCAAAAGCCAGTGCGGTGCTGGCCAGCGCGCAGGCGCGGTATTTGCCGGTGCCCGGCAACGCAAAATCTCAACGGCTGGAGTTATTCGTACCCGTCGGTCAGGGCCGCCACGCGGCGGAGGTGCTGGGCAAGTGGTACGATGCCGAGCAACCGGGTGAAATGCCCGAACCAACATACGAAGTGCTGGGCGGCGATGATCCGGTCCGCGCGTATGCGTGGTGGTGGCTGGCCGCGCGCCAACATCAGCAAGCGGCCATCACGGGGCGCGATTCGTTGCAACGGTTGCTCACTCCCGAGCAACTTCGCAACGCCCGCACTCTGGCCGCCCAACTGCAAGCTGAATCGGCCGCGCCTAGGCCCGTTAACCCGATGGTGGACGCACAGGCGAACGCCACCTTCGCCGCCAAAGATTGGTCCACCGGATTTTTCGTTTCTCAAAATGGCTACGTCATCACCGGCAAACACCTCAAACACAGCGGCAACCAATATCAAGTGGTCACCGAAAACGGCGCATTCCCGGCGCATGAAGTCGTATTGAGGGGCGATTTAGATCAGTATCTGCTACTCAAGGTGAATGGGGATTATCAATTTCCCGCACTCTCGCTCAACTTCAGCCACGGCGTGCGACAGCGTGATCCGGTGCAAGTATTGGGCAACCAATTTACCTTCGCCCAACAAGGCACCGGCCCGCGTCCGGCGCTGGCGAAGACCCGCATCTCGGCCATTCTCGGAGCCCAGGCCGATCCGCGATTTTTCACGCTGCACAACCCCGCGTTAGGTGATCGGTTGGTCTTTACATTCGAAACCTACCTCGACCGCCGCGGCACGCCCAATGCCGGCAAACACCCTAACATGCCGCGTGGCGACGACCTGCACCGTCTACAAACAACCAGCCTCAAACGCCTGAAAGCCGCGCTACACGGGGCCCATAACTTACTGGGCAACGCCGACCTGCGCATCGGATATATATTGAAAGAAAAACTATGGTACGATGCCATCAACAAACGTTGGCATCGGTTACCCCAACCCCAGGCAAAAGAATTTGGCGCAGGTGAATGGGTCATCCTCGACGGTCAACGAATCCGCGAAGCCCCCCCCTTGGAACAAGTGGAAGAAGGCCGTGCATTATTGCAGGTTACCGTTGTGCCCGGCATAATAAATCAATCACACGAGACGACACAGACGACACTTCGACTGGCCAAGCTGGTGGAGGAAACGTTGGTAGGGCCGTTTGATGGTTTGAAAAACGACCTCACCTCACTTGAAAAAGCGCTGGGCGATGCCCACTTCAAAATGCTCCGCCGCACTCCGGGCTTTCGCGGAGTCGCCCTGCTCGATAATCAGGGCCAGGCAATTGGCCTGTTTTTCCCGGGATACTCAGGGCGCACCCCGGATGTATTTCAAAATTTCAGCTCCTACCACAAACACGTACTGAAGGCCGACCACTTAATCACCTTCCTCAATCGCCTGCCCGATGTGCGTTATCATACACGGCCACCAACACTGCCCAAACTGGCGGCCAGCGAAAAACTCAACTTTGATTCACAAGCTTACCTGCTCGCCAAAGCACGGTCCGCTATGGTACTCGTACAAGTAGCTGGCGATCAGGCCCCCCCCGCACCTGCGGAGGTGGCCACAAAAGGAGGCACACGCCAATGACTCAACTTGCCACTACTCTTGCAGGAGCGCTCGGCTTTGCCTTGGTGTGCGCGCTTGGATTTTATCAGGATCGCGGCTGGGATCGCACGCTCACCAGCGCCGCCATTGCTGCATTAGCATTTGGATTAGTAGGCCATTGGTGGATGCGCCTGTGGTTTGCCAGCCTCGTCAATGCCCAACAGGAACAAGCTCAGGTGGAAATGGAACGACAACAACAAGCGCAAGCCGAGGCACTGATCGCCGCCCAAGAAGAGGCCACTCCGGAATAACCCACAAAAGGAAAATTTGACCCATGGCCCAAGCCACCACCAGCCCGAAAAAACGACCCCAGCCACAACGCATCGCGGCGGCCCGGGCGTATCAAAAAATGCACCTCACCGAGGTGACCGAGGAGGAATTGCTGCTCAACTACGCGCCGGTGATTAGCCAGATGGTGCATCGCTTTGCGCCGCTAGTGCGGGTGACGGTGGACGTGGATGACTTGAAAAATATCGCCTGCCTCGCGCTCATCCAAAGCGCACACACGTTTGACCCCAGCTTAGGCGTAGTCTTCGAGGCGTATGCGCGGATGCGCATTCGCGGGGCGATCCTCGATGAGATTCGAAAATCCCAACCGCTTTCGCGCTCGGTGTATTCCCGGCGGCGCGAGCTGGAAGGCAGTCTCGAAAGTTTGCGCATAGAGCTCAACCGCCAGCCCACCGAAGAAGAAATCGCCGAACGCATCGGCACCACGGTGGATGGCTACCGCGACTTGCTCGACCAACTGCGGCCGGTGATTTTTGTGCCGCTGCATCAAATGCTCGAAAGCGATGATGAATTCGGCACGGGCGACCAGCATGTGGCTGATCTCACCCAGCCCGATCCATCCGACAATGCCGGCCGGCACGAGCTGCACGCGATGATTCGAGACCGCATTTTGCAGCTCTCTCGCCAGCAACAGAAGGTTTTACTCTTGTTTTATTACGAAGGATTGCGCATGAAAGACATCGCGGAGTTGATGAACATCAGCGAAAGCCGCGTGTGCCAGGTGAACACCGAGGCCGTGTTGTCATTGCGCGCCTATTTGCAACGACAGGAGCGTGTGTAACAAGGAGGAAAAACAATGCTAGTAATTGTAGGACTAATTATCATCTTTATCGGCGTGCTCACCGGCTTTGCCATGGCCGCCGGCGGTGGACACGGCATCGGCGAAATGTTTCAAAAAGCCGAATGGACCGCGGCCATGAGCCTCATCCACGCCAATGAATTCATCGCGCTGGGCGGCATGGTATTGGGATCCATGATTGTGATGGCTCCGATGACCGTGCTCAAAGGCGTGATCTCGCAATTGCTGGGCACCCTCAAAGGCGCGCCCTTCGCCAAAGCGGATTACGAGGAACTCTTCAAGTGCATGTACGAGCTGTTCCAGCTGGGCCGACGCGGCGGCATGATCGCGCTGGAGGAACACGTCATGAATCCCGAGGCGAGCAGTCTTTTTTCTAAATACCCGAAATTCCACGGCAACCATCATGCGGTGGAATACATGTGCGACGGCTTGAAACCGATTGTGGATGGCCGAATCAAACCCGACCAACTCGAGCCGCTGATGGCCAAGAGCCTGCACACTATGGAAGAGGAACATCACGGCCCAATTTTAGTCTTGAACAAAGTGGGCGACGGGCTGCCGGCGTTTGGGATTGTGGCGGCGGTGTTGGGTATCATCGTGGTGATGATGTACAAGCTCGGGCAAGGCGGCGAAGCCGTGGGACAGGGCATCGCCACGGCGCTCGCGGGAACGTTTTTTGGAATCTTCGGTTCCTATTGCGTCGTGGGACCGCTCGCCACCTGCGCGGAATTTAACGGCCATTCGGAAATGAATTATATGAAGGCGATCAAGTCCGGCGTGGTGAGCTTCGCCAATGGCTTGCCGCCACTGGTGGCCTGCGAAGTGGGCCGGCGTGAGCTGACTTCCGACGTCCGCATGGGCTCCGGCGAACTGGAGGACACTCTGAAATCCTCATCCTAAATGAACGAAACCCAACCCTTTTAATGGAGCAATAAACGATGGCAGGAGCTGGAGGAGCATGGAAAGTAGCGTTCGCGGATTTTGTAACCGCGATGATGGCACTGTTTATGTTGTTGTGGATTCTGAACCAGGACGAAAAGGTGAAAGGCGAAGTGCAGCAATACTTCAATACGCGCTTCAAGAGCGTCACCAAAATGTCCGTGGGCATCATCCCCATCCAAAACGCGGACCTCATCGAGGCCAAGCGCGCGGTGTTCGACAATGCCTCGGCCATTGACCTGCAGTTCATCCGCCGCATCAACGACGACATCGTTCGAGTATTTGCCGACAACCCGAACTTCATCGACATGAAAACCATGCGAGTGCAGATGACCAGCGAAGGATTGTTGATCGAATTTTTTAACGACCCCAACCGGCGACTCTTCGAAGGCCCAACCGCCACGCTCACAAAATACGGGCAGACGGTATTCGATACGCTGTCTTATGTGCTGGCGCGGCACCGTACCACACGCGTGGAAGTGGAAGGCCACACCGCGAGCAACATCGAGCTGGATGGCGAGCCGGTAAACACATGGGCCCTCTCCACACAACGGGCACTCGTCGCCCGCGAGGCGATGGATCGCAAAGCTATGAAATCCGAACAATTCATCAAAATAGCTGGCTTCAGCAGCAGCAAACCGCTCTCGGATTATTTACACGACCTCACCCATTCTCACCACGATCGCGTGACCATTATGGTTCGCGCGGGTAACCCCCGTTAACCATGGCCCGCGAATTTATCCCATTTGGCGGTGAGTTGGCCGATCCCTCGGAAGCCCCCACATTTGTGCGACGCGAGGCCCCCGGCTTAGAATCCGATGAGCTGGACACCCCCGCGGCCGCGCCGGTCACGCCCGCTGAAGCGGTAGATTTAACCGGGCACATTCGGAAAATCATTCTGGAAGGCGGTCTCACCGGCGAAGCGGCCGAGAACGCCATTTCCAAAATCAAATCTGCGGTGGCCGCCGCACCCGCGCGCGTGGCGTTGCCAGAAATTAAAATTACCGCCCCCGCCGCGCCCGAAACCGCAACCGACGAATCAAGCGACGGTGAGCCCAAACTCGCCACCATCGAGTACGAGCGCGAGGAGGAAATCATCAAACGCATCCGCGTGGGCTGCACTTGCGGCGAGACGATCCTGCTCGACTGCGATTACTAATTTCCGCCATTTCTGGCATCCTACTTGCTATGTTTAGCCGGACACTTGTGTTGTGTCCGTAAAGCAATCCAAGAAAACATATGGATTTACAAGTAGCAGGCTTAGTTTCCGGCTTTGACTGGAAATCGATGGTGGACCAACTCTCGAACGTAGAGCGGGCACCCCAGCGCCGTATGCGCGTAGAGCAGCGCACCATCAGCCAAAAAAATAACGCGCTCACCACGCTCAAAAATGAGCTCACCACGCTGAAAGCCAGTTCCAAGACACTGAAAGAAACCGAGCTATACGACAGCCGGTCGGTCAATTCCAGCCAAGCACACACTACCGCCAGCGCTCAGGAAGGTACTTCCTCCGGTGATTACCGTTTCGAAATTTATCAACTCGCCACCGCCGCCAAGCAACTGGGCAATACCGATGTCGGTGCCAGCGTCACCTCCAGTGCCGCACTTGATTCCGGCGGATTTGCCATTGCGGTTACCGAAGGCACGGTCACCGTACAAGGCAAGCAAATCACCATTGCCACCAGCGACTCGCTCGACACCACGCTGGCCGCGATTAAAACAGCCGTGGGCGGCAGCTTCGATTACTCCATCAGTAGCGACAAAGTTACCTTCACCGATTCGAGCGAGGTAGTCCTCGGCAGTGCCACGGACACCAGCAATTTACTGCAAGCCCTGCGCCTCAATGCCAACGGCACCAGCAGCATCACCAGCTCCGCCAACCTCGGCGGCATGGATCTTTCTAAAACCGCTGACGCCGCCAACTTTACCGACGGCGCCGGCAGCGCCAGCGGGTCTTTCAAAATCAACGAAACCTCCATCACCTACGCCGCCACCGACACCATCACGGACATCCTCGACAACATCAACAACTCCGAGGCCGGTGTGTACGCGAATTACGACACGGTGAACGACCGCTTTCTCATTACCAACAAAACCGAAGGCGACGTAGGCATCACCCTCGAAGATGTGAGCGGCGATTTCCTCGCCAAGACCCGCCTGCTCACCGCCAACAGCGGCGCCCTCTCGCGCGGCAATAACTTGCTTTATAAGGTAAATGATAATGGGCCCCTTGAGAGTCGCAGTAACACCATTACCCAAAACAGCTCAGGTGTGCAGGGCCTCTCCGTCACCGCTACCCAAGCCAGCGGGGCATCGCGAATCAGCAGCGTGGATACCTCCGGCGAAAGTATAACCACCACTGAAAGTCACAACTATTCCACCGGCGATGCCGTGACAATGTACAGCCCCGGCACCGTGCCCGGCGGGTTATCCTCCAGCACCACTTATTACGTAAAAGTCACGGCCAATGATAGCTTCACGCTGCACACCACCAAAGCCGATGCAGAGGCGGGCACCAGCGCAGTGGACCTCACCGGCGCCCAAAGTGGCGATGTCTATTTTCTGGATAGCAACCCCAAAAAAGCAACGATTTCTGTGAAATCCGATACGGAAACCGTCAAAACTGCCATCGCGGATTTGATCGCGCAGCTCAACAAAGTGCAATCGCTCATCTCCTCGCAGATCGCCAGCAGCACGGATGCCGACGGCAAAATCACGCTCGGCGTATTGGCTTCCGAGACGTTGCCCACGGAAATTGCCCGTGAGCTGCGCTCGACAATCACCGGCGACGTCTCCGGAATCACCAGTACCATCAAACGACTGGAATCCATCGGCTACACCTCCAGCGGTTACACCAATGAAATCTCGCTGAGCGATTCAGACAAACTCGACGATGCGCTCCGCGATAATCTCGGCCAAATCAAAAGCCTCTTCACCACCGCCACGTACGGCGTAGGCATTGCGATGTATGATTATTTGGACAACGTACTTGATGACGACGGGGCGATGGCCACGACACAGAAAAATATGACCGATCGGGTGACCGACATCACCCAGCAAATCACGGATCACGAACGGCTCGTGCAATCCAAACGGGACCAGCTCGTTCGCAGCTTCGTTGCGATGGAATCTTCGCAGGCCAAAATAAACCAACAAATGAGTTTTCTAAACGCCAGATTTAAATAGGTAACCTGAATCATCATGAAACGACTACGCACCTTCACCCTATTAGCCGCCAGCGGATTGCTGGTCGGTTGTGCTGCCCTCGAACGCACCGACAACGGCGCTTACATGGGCCCCTTCCACGCACCCAGCAACTCGCATCTTGTGCCCGGCGGCTTGCCGGCCGATCTGTTGCGGGTAGCGGTGATGCCCCTGATGCCCGGCCGCGGTAACGTGCCCGCCGAACGCGGCACGCCCCTGTTGCAAACGATCCTCACCGAGGAATTGTCGCGCGCGCGCCTGTTTGAGGTGGTCACAGTGACGTCTCATCGCCTTCACGGGTTGTTTAATGAGCGGGCTATTTATGCGGATGCAGCGTTGCCATTCGATTTTCTGCCCATGCTGGCCAAGGAAACAGGCTGCCAGGCGGTGCTCTTTTGCGAGCTCACCACGTACCGCGCTTATCCACCCATCGGTGTGGGCTGGAAACTTCATCTTTTCAGCCTTGAGGACGGTCAATTGATTTGGGCCACAGATGAGGTGTTCGATGCCGGGCAAACCACAGTCAATAACAGCCTGCGGCGACACATCCGTGAACACCAATCCTCAAGTGTTTTAGCCGCCACAGAGCTGTTAATCCTCAATTCACCTCGTGAATTAGGGCGTTATTCGCTGGGATCCATCTTTCAACATTTATCTGAAAAAAATGCTAAAGAGATGCTGCTCGCTGCCGATAATGAGGATAGTCAGAGTGTGTCCGGAAATCCGGAGCCGGTGACTCCTCCCACCGAGGAGCCAGAACCGCCCGGGCCAACGGTGCCAGAAGGGTCAGAAGAACCCGCGCCAGAGCCCCCGATTCCCGGCGCCACCTGAGTTGTGTGAGCGAAAAACCTTGTGTTTTTCGCGAAATACACGATATTTGGGACGGTTGCTATGAAAGAAGTTAGCCTTAATACAACGCGCCAAGCGCAAGGCCCGCAGAAAGCGGCTCAAGCGCAGGCGCAGCCGACTGACGGTGTGGGCATGGTCGCCCCGACCGATTCGTTGGAGGCGAATATGACCCGTCAGCCGGATTTCACCCGTGTGGAGGTGGACGCTGAGGCTCGGTTTGATCAGATCAAAGAACGCCTGCGCGAGGATGTGCAAGCCGATCGTTATCCGCCCGCCGAAGCGATTGAGCAATTTTCCAAACTGCTCGCCACTGAGATTGAGGTAAGCACCCCTCGCCCAGGTAAATCCTAACCTCCCTCCCCAAGCTGTTTCGGCACGCAACGTGCTGTGTACCACCCGATGAACAGCGCCAACAAGCTGAATGCGTATCGAGTGGCCGCGGTAAATACTTCCTCCGCGGAAAATCTCGTGGTGATGTTGTATGACGGTGCCATTCGATTCCTCGGCATCGCCATCAAGGCATTCGAGCGGGAAGACCCGTTGGATTTCAATTTTACCGTCCACGAAAACATCACGCGCACACAGGCTATCATCCGCGAACTCAACCGCAGCCTTGACCCCGAGAAAGCCGGTGAACTGGGTGACCACCTCGTGAGTTTATACGATTATTTTGATAACCGGCTGCAGGAAGCGAACGTGCAAAAAAACAAGGAGATTATTGAGGAAATCCGTACGCGCCTCTCTGAACTACGCGATGCATGGAATGAATCACTCAATCAAGTCAGCGAACCACCGGCTCCGGCCGCCGCACCGGCGCCAGCAATAGCGCCCGTGCCCGTGCCCGTTACCCAACCCATTCCCGTTGCCGCACCGGCACCTTCCCCCTCTTCGGGCGAATACACCGGGCTATCATTAATGGGCTAACGATGAGCTTACCCGCCACTACTACTCTACTTCGCGAATGGCACCGACTCGCCCGCGATGAATCTGTCGCCATCGCGCTGCAGGATTGGAACGAACTGAATCGGACCATCGATGCCAAGGCACGTTTGCAGGAATTGCTCGAGGATTACGCCGGCGAAGATTACACCCCCGAAGATCGCGAACTGGTCAACACCCTCGTCAGCATCACCCAGCAACATCAGCAGTTGCTGAGTAATGAAATGGACTCATTACAAAAACAAATTGCCAATGAAGATAAAAATCTTAGTAATGGCCGAAAAGTAGGGGCCGCCTACGGCCAGCGCACCGAGTCCTATTGGGGCACTTACAGCTGATCGAAGCTGAGTTTTTGCTCGGAAAATAGTGCCCCCCCCCATTTGATCCCGCCATTTCACAGCCTATAAAACAGGCTGTTTTAACGTGTTTTTTTTCTGTTTAAGCGGTTTTTAAAATAATCCGAGTGCTGGCACATAATGTGCTGCGTGGGTGGCCGATGAATATCAGTTTGTACCAGGCCGCCAGCGCTCTGGAGGGCAACCTCCAACGCCAGCACGTGATCGCGGAAAACCTCGCTTCCTCCAGCGTGCCCGGATTCAAGCGGCATAATATGACCTTTAACGCCGTCGACGCCTCGATGTTCGACGAATCCCTCAAAGCCGCCAACAAAACTCAGGTGCAGTGGATGCTGCCACGGTTCATCGTTTCCACCGATTTCCAGCAGGGTACGCTGATGCCCACCGGCGATAACACCAACGTCGCCCTCGATGGCCCGGGCTTCTTCGGGGTCAGCGGGCCTGATGGCGAAACACTGTACACCCGCGACGGAAGTTTCCGCACCAACAACCTCGGTCAGCTCATCACCAAAGACGGCAACCTACTCCAAGCCGTGGGCGGCGGACCGATCACGGTGGACACGAATTCCAAGTACCCCATCACCATCGCCAAAGACGGCACGGTGACGCAGGGCGGGCCTTCGTTGGGTCGCTTGAACGTGGTGAGCTTTGCCCCGGAAGATTTGCAAAAACTCCAACGCATCAATTCCGGCTACTTTACTTCGGGCGGCCTCACGCCATTGGCAGCGGATGAAAGTGAAACCGCCGTGGCCATGGGATTTTTGGAAGGTGCCAACACCACGCCTTCGCACGAGATGGGTCAGTTAATGACCACGCTCCGCCATTTTGAAGCCAACCAAAAGATCATGAAAATCCAGGACCAACATATGGGCCGATTGATCCGTGAACTGACTGACAACAAATAGGAGATAACCAATGTTACGCGCACTCTACACCTCCGCATCCGGCATGCAGGGCCAGCAAATGAACCTGGATGTCATCGCCAATAACCTGGCGAATGTGAACACCACCGGTTTTAAGAAATCGAAGATGGAGTTCCAGGATATGCTTTACCAAACCAACCGCGCCGCCGGCGCCGAGGCCGGGGGCGGCAACCAAGTGCCTACCAGCATGCAGGTGGGCCACGGGGCCCGTGCAGTGGCCACTTCCAAAGTGTTCACCAATGGCGAGCTGCACCAAACCGGTGACAAGCTGGATACGGCCATTCACGGCAACGGTTTTTTCAAGGTCACTTTGCCTGATGGCACGGATGCTTACACACGGGATGGCGCGTTTAAAATGAGCAACGCCGGCAACATCGTTACCAGTGACGGCCTGCCGGTAGCCAGTTTTGCCGGTATCACGGTTCCATCCAATGCCACGAATATTTCAATCAGCACTTCTGGCGCGGTGTCCACCACGGTGGACGGGGTCACTTCTAACGTGGGCCAGATCATGCTCTCGCGTTTCGCCAACCCCGGCGGCATGGAGAGTGTGGGTGGCAGTCTTTACAAATCCACACTGGCGGCCGGCACAGAAGAAACCGGCCTGCCGGGAGCCACCGGCATGGGCACCGTCCAGCAGGGTTGGTTGGAGCTTTCCAACGTAAAAGTGGTGGAGGAAATGGTGAACCTCATTAAAGCGCAACGCGCTTACGAAATTAATTCCAAAGCCATTCAGGCGGCGGACGAAATGATGCAAATGAGCAACCGCTTGCGCGGCTAACTTTAATCAACTCAACTGAACATGAAAAAAATCGTTGCCCTCATCCTTCTCGCCACCGCGCCCTTCGGCTTTGCGGTGCTGACCGATCTGCAGCCCGCCATCACCACCGCCCTCGGAACAGAGCTGGAGGTGGCCAATGGCCAATTGTCCCTCACTTCCGTGCAGCCGCTGCCGAAGGTGGAGGTGCCCGATGGATTTCCGCTTTCTGTAAAAATTACTCAGGCACCCGCCCAAGGGTTGGCGGCGTTTATGACCGTGAAATACGAAGTGATTGTCGGTGACCAATCACGCGGCGAGTTTACTGGATTTTTTAAGGCCCGCCTGTTGCGTGAGGTGTGGGTGGCCACGAAATTATGCCAACGGCTCAAGGCACTTGACGAGGTTTCGCTGAAACTCAAACAAATGGATGTCATCAACCTGCGCAACGGCGTGTGGGAAGGGGACAAACTCACTGCCGATTTACAGATCATCCAAGCCGTCACCCCCGGCACCGTGCTGCAGCCGTACCATGTGCGCCGCAAGCCGGTGGTGCTGAGGAATCAAACGGTGCAGGCAGAAATCCGCCACAAGGCGCTACACATCCGACTGCCGGTGATGGCGCTGGAAGACGGCGCGCCGGGCGATGTGATTCGCCTTCGCAACCCCAAATCTTTTAAGGAAATCCGCGGCACCGTGGTGAACAGCGACACGGTGTCCGTTAAATTCATTAGCCCCAACGGAAAATAATTATGAAACACACTTTTACACTCGCACTCACCCTCGCTTTGGCCGGCAGTGCCCTGGCGGATTCACTTTGGAAAGATGGCTCCAGCCGCGGCCCGGCCCTGGATAAAACTGCCCGCGCGATTGGCGACATTCTGTTTGTATCCATTTCCGAATCGGCCACGGTGGATCGGGATAATAAGAGCACCACCAGCCGCGTGGGCTCGGCCAACGCAGGCATCACTAGTTTTTTGTTTGGCACTCAGGCGGGCACCTCCACGGGAAGCCAGTTGGGCAAGCATCAAGGCACTTTCCCGAAAATGGAATTTACCAATACCACCACACACGAGGGTAAAGGCACTACGAAAAACGTGGATAAAATTACCGCCAAATTCGGTGTGCGCGTGGTGGATGTGCTACCGAATAACACGATGGTGATCGAGGGCATGCGCCAAACTTCTTATGGCGGTGAAACGCAGGTCGCCATTTTGCGCGGCACGGTGCGGCGCGAGGATGTTGATTCCTCCAATATGGTGATGAGCGAGCGTCTGGCCGATTTGCAGATTCGTTACGTGAACACTGGCGTTATCTCCGACTCGCAAAACAAGGGTTGGTTCCTGAAATTCTGGGACAAAGTAAGCCCATTTTAATCCACGAACCTTTACATTAAAAACCGGACTATGAAACATTTACAAATTCCATTCTGGGCAATGATTCCGCTGTTCGCCTTCGGGCAACAAGCGGGCATCACAATTCCGCCAGCCGCCAATCCCTCCGCCAACTTGCGGACCGTCAGCCCGCTGCGCGCCAATGCGGTGGGCGGAGGCGTGCGGATCAAGGACATCGCCTTTTTCAAGGGCGAACATCCCAATGGTATCCACGGCGTGGGCGTGGTCACCGGCCTAAACAACACCGGCGACAAAGATACGATTTATTCCAAACAAGCGATTTCCAACTTACTGAAGCATTATGGCATCAACGTGCCCGCCAGCTCGGTATCCACCAAAAACTCCGCCGTGGTGACACTAACGGCGAACCTGAACCCCTACGCCAAGAAAGGTTCGCGAATTGATATTTCCATCAACTCCATGGGAGACGCCACCTCGTTGACCGGCGGCTACCTGCACATGGCACCGCTGACCGCGGGCGGGCGGGTGTTTGCATTGGCCAGCGGGCCGCTCAGTAACAATTCTTTTTCCCTCGGCACCGGCAATGCGCAGGTGACGAAGAACCATCCTACCGGTGGCATCTTGGTCAATGGCGCGGTGGTGGAACGGGAAGTGCCAGTCACTCTTGTGGAGGATGGTTTTATGGAAATCTTTCTGCGCACGCCGGACAAAGTGCTGGCGGCGCGGATGAAGGAGGCCATCCTCGGTCAGGCACAGCGCCTTGGCGGTGTGGGTAATTTCGCCACGGCCATTGATGGCGGCACCATCCGCATCAAAGTGCCGGATCAGTTTCGCGCCGCGCCGGTGGATTTCGCCGCGCAGTTGCAAGCCATCACCGTGGTGCCCGATTCCCGGGCGGTCGTGGTAATGAATGAACGCACCGGCACCATCGTGGCCACTTCCCGCGTGCGGGTGCTCAGCTGCGCGGTGGCGCATGGCAACATTTATCTTACGGTGGCCAAGAGCGAAGATATTTCGCAGCCCAACGCGTTGTCGCAAACAGGCACCACCCAGCGGGTGCCGGCGGATGTAGCGAAGGTCACCGAAGGCGGTGGCGGTCTGCACGTGTTTCCTGAGCTGCCCACGGTGCAGGAAGTTTCCGAAGCGCTCAACAGCCTCGGCGCGACCCCGCGCGATATGATGACAATTTTTTCCGCGATGAAAGAAGCCGGCGCGCTGCAGGCTGAATTGAAGATGCAGTAAGCGTGCAGCAAACGATAGCGAACGAATTTTAACTGAACTATAAAAAATGGGCGGACTCGGAATATTAGGCACAATGGAGATGGCGCGGAATGCGATGCAGACCGCCCGCCAAGGTGCCGAGATTTCGGGCAACAACCTGGCCAACGCCTCCAACCCCATTTACGCGCGGCAACGCGTGAAAATTACCGCGGCCGTCGCGATCCCCACCGATAAGGGCCCGCAAGGTTCCGGCGCCGAAGTGGCGCGCATCGAGCAAATCCGCGATTACGCCATCGACAAACAGTTGGTGGAGGAGAAAGGCGTCACCGCATTTCTGGAATCCAAACAACGCGGCCTGCAAATGGCCGAATCAAGCCTGGGCCAAGCCTTGGATCGCCAAAGCGTGGATGCCGGCGATGCGTACAGCACATACGGCATCAGCGAAGGAGTCACGGATTTATTCAACTCCTTTCAATCGCTCAGCGCCAGCCCCACGTCCACTGCCGAACGCCAGACGGCGCTTTATAGCGCGCAGAAATTAACCGACAAATTCAGAAGCGTGGATCGTCGGCTGGATGAGCTGCGCAATTCGTTGAACAAAGAAGTCAAGGCCGACATCGTCAACGCCAACGCCAAGCTCGAGCAGGTGGCTTACCTCGCCTCGTCCATCGGCAACACAGAATTAGTGGAAGGCGCGGCTAATGAAATCCGCGACGTAATGCAGGAAACACTAGAGCAGCTCGCCGAGTACGTCAATGTGACCACCACCACCAATGACGACGGAGAAATGAGCCTCTTCATTGCCGGCGAAGAATTCATCACCGACAATGTGATGACCGATGTGATGAAAGTGGTCACCGATGGCAATGGCTACCATTCCGCCACCACCAGCGAAGGCACCGCATTAAACCTCACCAGCGGCAAGGTCGCCGGGGCCATTGATGCCCGCGATGGCGGGGTGGTGGATCTGCGCGAAAGCCTGAATACGCTGGCCTCGGAATTGATCACGCAAGTGAATGCCCTCCACACGACGGGCTACGATCTCAGCGGCAATAATGACACCACCCTGAATTTTTTCACTGGAAGCGGCGCGGCGGATATCAGCGTGAACAGCACATTGAGAGACGACGCACGCAAGCTGCAATTATCGGCCTCCGCCACCGAGGTGGGCGACAACACCATTGCCCGCGCGTTGGCTGATAAGCTGAAAGCGCCCTCTGCCAACCTGAATAATATGAATTACGCCGAGCATTACGGCAATACGGTGAGCAGCTTTGGGCAGGAACTTTCACTGGTGAACGTGCAGCTCAACGACCAAAAAGCCGTACAGGGAATGCTGCAAAAACAACGCGACTCGGTGCAGGGCGTTTCGATTGACGAAGAGGTGGCCAACCTCGTGATTTTCCAGCGCGCCTTCCAAGCCTCGGCGCGACTGATTAGCACTATGGATACCCTGATGGGGGACGTAATTAATATGCAACGCTAACTAAATTGATATGAGAGTCACTGCAGCCAGTTTTGGAAATGATTTTCGCACGCAGATTGCCAAGCTCGCCGAGCGGCAAATGCGGGTGCAAAAGCAAATCGCCACCGGCCAGCGGATCGACGCGCCCAGCGACGATCCCCAGGCAATGCGCCGCGTGCTTGATCTGCGCGCAGAACTGCGCGTGCTCAACCAATACCAGGACAACATCAGCAAGGTTCGCGAGAATTCCACCGTGGCGTATTCCTCGTTGAACGCGATGAAGAAGCTCAATGATCGCGCCGGAGAGATTGCCACCATGGCCGATGGCTCCAAATCCACCGAGGCATTGGGTGCGTACGGCAAGGAAATCAATCAACTCCTGGAGGAAGCCGTGCGGTTGGCCAACACCAAGCACCGCGACGTTTATATTTTCTCAGGCACCAACAGCACCACCGCCACCTACGGCACCACGCGCGACGCCAATGGCGACATCACGGGGGTCACGTGGGGCGGCAACAGTAACACCACCAAAGTGGATATTGCCTCCGACAGCACGGTGGATTCCAGCCACCCCGCCGAGGGCGCGGAAGGGGTTTTGAAGAATAGCACGAATGGCGCGGATTTCATCGCGCACTTGATCACGCTACGCGATGATCTGAACTCGGGCAACACCGCGAACATTAAGAGCACCGGCATCGCGAATATCAAATCTGACGAGACCAATTTCATCAACCATTTTAGCAATCTCGGCGCCATCCAGTCGCGGCTGGACACCTCCGAGGCGATCACCCGCAATCAGGCTTCCTCCATCGACCCCCTCGTCTCCAATGAGGCCGATGTGGATATGGCCGAGGCCTTTGTGCAGCTCAACGAAATCCAGAACGCGTACACCGCCGCGTTGCAATCGGGAGGTACGCTGTTGAAAACCTCCCTGCTTGACTACATCCGTTAAATGACCGAATTTTAGAAAAGACCAATGCCAGTCCCTATTGAAATGTCGACGATGAGCGCCAACCATATGGCGGTCGAGCGCTTGGCGGGCAACAATCAGTTGACCGAGGCGGAGAAAATTGGTGAGGTGAGCCGCCACTTTGAGGCCATTCTGCTCCGGCAGTTTTTAGGCAAGGCCCTGCAGCCGATGTTTGGCGGAGGCGGCATGGGCGGCGACGGCATGAACGCGGCCACCAAAGGTATTTATCAGGATATGATTACGAAAACGCTGGCCGACACCATCAGCAATACAGGTGAATTCGGGTTGGCAAATGCG
This sequence comes from Limisphaerales bacterium, assembly GCA_014382585.1. NCBI lineage: Bacteria > Pseudomonadati > Verrucomicrobiota > Verrucomicrobiia > Limisphaerales > Limisphaerales bacterium. Next base: position 28,477 of record JACNJL010000020.1, read on the forward strand.
TTTAACACGCAATTGATGCCGCGCAACCTGCAGGCACAGGAAGCCGCCGCCGCCGCCGCCAAGCTGACGGAGGAGAAAGCGAAATGAACGAAGCTCTGAATAATTTAATCGCCGCGTTGCGCGAGGAGATGACCCAGTACGGGGAGCTGCTGGCGTTAATGCAGGAACAACAGGAGCTGATCATCAACCGCTCAGCCAATGAATTGCTGATTAATTTACACGACGTCAACCAGCAGGTTGAAACAATTGCCACCCATCGCGAGCAACGCGAAGCGGCACGCCGCGTGCTGGTGCAATCGGTCGGCGGCACGGAGGACACCACCTTCAAACAAATGACCGCGCTCTTGCCCGAAGAATATCAGCCGCTGCTCAATGCCCTCGTGGAAGAGATCAATCAATTACTGCAACGCATTCAAACGTGGGTGAAGCAGAATCATTTACTGCTCAAACGCTCGCTGGATTTGATGTCGAAGATAATGCACACCATCTTCCCCACCTCCAGCGCCGCTGCCCAAACCTACGGACGCGGCGGCACGGTGAACCCCATCGCGCCCCCGCCCAGCACCCTGTACGAAGGACTCATCTAATGAAACGACACCGCGCTTTTTTAAACCCATTTAGTTACGCCCTCGCGTTGCTGGCCGTGTTGACTCTTTCGCGGCCCCTTTCGCTGCCCGCAGGCGAACGTGGCAGCGGTTTTCTCAAACGCATCGTCCCCGCCGGGCCGGGTTATTTAAACCGCGGCGCGCCCTTTAATTTGCGCACCGGTGCCCGCTCGCGGCCGCCTGTTTACTCCCTGCCCTCACTGCCCATCAACCCAGATCCGCAGCCCATCCCACTTTCGTCACGCCAGCCCGCGCAGCCGTTGAACCCCGCCAACGCACCCGGCCTCAGCGGCGGAGCAGGCGCAATGGGCGCACCCATCCCCGTAGCCCCCGTACCCGGCGCGCGCCCGTTCACGGTGCAAGCCCAGTCCATGATGATGCCCACTCTGCCCTTTCCCGCGGGCGGCGGATTCCATTCCGGCGGCACGAGCACGAACAACGCCAGCGCATTTCTGAACCCGCAAATCCTGCGTTACTTTAACCTCGGCGGCAGCACTAATTACCAGAGCCGCCTGATGTTCGACCAAAACTCGCTCTACAACCTGCCCTCACAAAATCCAATGATGCGGCGGGGCAGCAGCGCCACGTACGAAATTCGATGAACCCTACACGTCAAATTTTACTGTTAACCCTGTTGCTGGCGAGCGGCGTTTTGCACGCCGCCAAGCCCGCTGCCCCGCCTGCGCCGACAGCCATCAATGCCGATGCATTGGCCGCCAAAGAAGCTGTGCAGAAATTAGCCAATCGGCTTACTCCGTCGTTGCCCCCAATGCGCATCGGGATCCCCACTCCCATGGAGGAATACGGCCTGAGCATTGGCGATATCACGGTGACCCGTGTTTACAATCCACTCGGTCAACTGGCTTTAAATAAACATCTTCTGTTGAGCCGTCGGCTCAATCGGGTGACCAATCCGTGGGAAGAACTCGCGCCGGGCACCGCCATTGAAGTCGATGGCCGTAAAGCGGTGATCGTTCAAATTGAACCCGCTGCGGCGCCCAAAGATTTGGGTGCCGCCAATCTGCGGGTGACCATTCGTGCTCAGGAAATTGGCGGGCCAGAAATGAGGCTCACGTGGCAACAGGAATTACTCACCCTCAACCACCGTGTAGAGGCCAAGGAACGGCGCGGGATTGTCAATCGCGTCAAAAATGAATTACGCGTGGGTTCGCACCTGATTGTGGAGGGAAACCGCGCGATCATCACCGCCCTCTCGCTCACCGCGCTAGCCGGTGCCGCGCGCGAGGCCAACCCGCCCCACACACTCCGCGCCCGATACAGCGGCATCAGTAGCCCGCCCGGCGAGCTCACAGGCCAGGAAAACCGCGCTGAATCCCGTTCGGAACCCACCTGGCATTTCCTGCATAAACCCACCAGCGGCGGCGCCCATACCCAGCCACGAACGATGGCCGATAGCAGCATCCGAATGGTCACCTGGTCATTCGTCCAGCGCTCTGTGGATGGCAACCCCGATCCCGAAGGCGTCAAGCCCAGTGTAATAATTGTTCATCGTCGACGCGGTTTGGTAACGCGCATAGAGGCCCCCGTGGATGACCCCAACGTGGCGCGCATTGAAGCGCAATTTTCATTCGATGGCCGCGTGCTGAACCGCTCGTTCGATTGGCAACTCACCCGTAATGCCGCCCGAAACGTGCAGTGGGAACTCCGGCCGCATCCCTCGGAAACGTACGTGCTGATGTACGCCGTCAACGACCCCAACATTCGGTTCCAAGTCACTCCGCGCAGTTTGATCGAGGCCAACGAACGTGCCATGGCCAGCCTGCACTCCATGCGCAACCCCAATGCCGCCCGGCCGACTCTGGGGCATATTCCTAATTTCAGCACCAACTCCGTAGAACAACAACTCCGTATCCTCGATAACATTTACCAAAGCGATGCCTCACAAGTCATTAAAGGAGAAGCCAAACGACAGACCGTGATCACCCTCGCGCAACGTTATGAACGCCGGGCCATCCACAAAAAATCCCTCGCCAACGAACAAAAGTTAAGGGCGAAGATGGCATTGGCCGCCGCCCGCCATCTCGAGCTCAACGCCTGGGCTAACCAGCGCAAAGCCGATCTCCTGCGCTATCAATTACCCACGGCAGACCTTTCCGCGCTTGAGCTGGGTGCAGATCTGGCTCGGCCCAAGGATTTGGAAATGACGCTTACCACCATCGGCGATGCCGACCAAGCCGTGGCTGAATACGAACAAGCCACCCAAAGCAAGAGCCTCAGCGATAAGGCGCAGGATTACGCTGAGTTTTTCCGCAAAGCCCGGGTACAGGGAAACCGCGCCGATGAATTGCGCGCCGACGCCAAGAAACGCCGGGCGACAATCCACGATTACGAAAGCGAAACCACCCAGCTATACCTGCGCTCACTGAAGATGTGGCAGGAATACATCCTGCGAACCGAAGGCCTGCAGAAAGAAGAGCGCGGCCTCTTCGATCGCGGGCTGGTGGATAACCCGCTGCCACCGGATCCGCTCATCCCTGAAATCCTGCTACGCCAAGGCTGGATTTATCGTGAGCTGGGCCTTCCGGAAGAATCGGTGGACACATTTTTTGGCGTGCTTGCCTCTTCGATCAGGCAACAGGTGGACAACCTCGTACGATTCGATCGCATCAGCCTCGTGGCCCAAAGCCAGATCGCCAACGCTTATTACGAAGCACCCCAAAAACTTGAGGATTACCAACTTGCCGTCGAGAAGCTTCAAATAATTATGAAGCAACCTGCCGATGAACGCGCCGAAGATCACGAATTGGATCTCGAGCAAATTCAATTGCGCTACATGCGGGCGGTGTACAACGCCATCCGCGCCATTGACCGCCGCCTCACCCGCGACAACCGCCGCCTCAAAATGCTCTCAAACAGCACACTGGCCAGTGACAAACTGCAATCCCAGATTGCCGTTTTAGCGAAAGACCGCAACGAACACTGGCGCAGCCTCGCCGAACAATCCGCGCTATTCATCGAGCAATATACCAAGACGCTCTCCCGCCAAAGCGTCCGCTATGATGGCGAAGTACGATACTATAAAATTCTCGCCCATCAAGCCCTCGGCAACGAGCAGCACGTGCAACGCGAAATAGAAGTGCTGCTCCAAAACTCCTCCGTCACCAGTGAGCTTGAGGTCGTGTGGGAAGGCACGCGCCTGCAAATCGTGATGGACATCGCCAACTTACTTTACGCCGAAGCCATTCAGCTCCAAGGTGATTTGGAGCAACTTGCCCAACTCCCCGGTGAACCCACGCCGGGGCAAAACGCAAAAATCATCGCGGTGCAGCCGCGCTTGCACGACTCCCTGCAGACACACCTCAACGCCGCCATCACCTACTACCAATGGGCCCAAAGCCGTGATCAAACTTATCGCAGTCAGATTTTCCTCCGCCAGCAACTCGCCTTTTGCCACGAACGCCTCGGCCAGAAAAGCAAAGCGCTGGATTATTACAACCAACTCATCCGGTTATTTGAACTGCACCCGAACGACCTCACACCGGCATTAACTCTGGTAAAACACACGACCCTTTTCCGTCAGAACAATTTACGCATCGAAATCAAGCAACTCAACAAAAGCAACTGACCCCTTAACCCCAACCTGATGAGCTTCCCCCCAGAATCGCTTCATCCTGGAACCGGCGACGGCTTGCCCGCGCTGGAGCAGGAGCTTCGTGCCCATCTCACTTTATGCGGCGAACTCCTCGCCGTCGTGCAGCGCGAACACCAACAACTCAAGACCGGCCAGGTGGACGATCTCAACGCCTTACTCCAAGCGCGTGAAGGAATGCTCGAGCGCCTCACGCGCGCGCAGGAAACGCTCTTCACCCACAAGGACACGTGGATGGCACTCAACCCCACGCAGCGCGAGCAACACCCCACTATCGCCGCGCTCATCCGGCAGGATCTCGATCTCATTATGAAAATCGTTTCGCTCGATCGCGAAAACGAACAGCTCCTCCTCCGCCACAAACTCGTGCCTGCAAATCATCTCCCCCCCGCCCAGCGCCAAAACCCCAATCTCATTGCGCGGATGTACAAAGATCAGCCCTAGAAAATGTCCATCGAGAAAGTCATCATGGTCGCGCAGGAAGAATTCCTCCGCAAACAGGTCTCGCAATACCTGCGTAAAAAACGCATCGACGTCGCCGAGTGCGGCACCATCCAGGAAGCCCACGATTTCATGGGCAAAGGCAATTTCGATTTGATGTTGCTCGACCAATCGTTGCCCGACGGCGAGGGCGCGGAGTTTTTGGAAGAGGTCAACCTCCGCCCCGCCAAACCGATGGTGGTGATGATGGGCGCCGAAGGCTCGGTGGATCTCGCCGTGCAATGCATGGCCAAGGGCGCGTTTGATTATCTACTCAAACCGTTTTCCAATGAACAGGTGGAAATCATTCTGCGCAAGGCCGAGCAATTCGCGCAGGTCCTCAACGTCAATCAATTCCTAACCAGCCAGGAAGCCGAGGATCCGGAAAACGAAATCCTTGGCGAAAGCGATTCCACCAACCAACTCCGCAAACTCATTCGTCGCGTCGCCCAAACCAACGCCACCGTGCTCATCCAGGGCGAAAACGGCACCGGCAAAGAACTCGTCGCCCACGCGATGCATCGCAACTCCAACCGCAAGGACGGCCCTTTCATCAAACTCAACTGCGCCGCGCTGCCGGAGAATCTCGTAGAAAGCGAACTCTTCGGGCACGAAAAAGGATCCTTCACCGGTGCCACCAACAAACGCGAAGGCCGCTTCGAGCTGGCCCACGGCGGCACGATTTTCCTCGATGAAATCAGCGAACTTTCCCTGCCGCTTCAAAGCAAACTGCTGCGCGTTTTGCAGGAACGCGAGTTCGAACGCGTCGGCGGCAACCGCACCATCAAAGTCGATGTGCGCGTGGTGGCCGCCACCAACCGCAAGCTCGATCAAAGCGTAGAGAAAAATGAATTCCGGCAGGACCTCTATTTCCGCCTCAACGTGGTGCCCGTGCACGTGCCGCCGCTGCGCGAACGCGAAGGCGATGTGCCGCTGTTGGCCGAAGCCTTTTGCCAGCGCTTCATCCGCAACCACGGCGTGCCGGTGAAAGGGCTCGCGCCCGCATCCATCACCGCACTCCAAGCGCACGATTGGCCCGGCAACATTCGCGAACTGCAAAACGTCCTCGAACGCGCGGTGATCCTCTGCGGCGAAGACGGCTACATCCATCCCGAACAACTCGGCCTCACCGCCCCACCCCAAGCCGGCGCAGGCGATGCCCCCACCGGCGCCATCGAAGACAAACCCGCCGGGACTGCAGCGGCAACAACCGTTTCCAACGGCGCGCCAGCCAAGTTGGCGGATCTCGAAAAGCAGCACATTCTTTCCACGCTCAAACAATGCGAGGGCAACCGCACGCGCACCGCCGAGACACTGGACATCAACATCCGCACCCTGCGCAACAAGCTCAACGAATACAAAGAGCAGGGCGAGCCGGTCGATTGATCGCGCGCGCGGTTTCTGTTACAACGCCGGCATGTCCGGGCCGGACTCCCCTACTTTAACCCCGCTGCAACTGGGCCAACGCTGCCGTGAACACGGTGAACTGGCGCAAGCCGAAGCACACTTGCGCTCCGCGTTGGAAGCGGAGCCCGCGCTGCTGCCCGCCCATCTCGAGCTGGGATTGGTGCAGCAAATGCACGAGGACTGGCCCGCCGCGCGCGAATGCTTTGAGGCCGCCCACGCGCTGGACGCCAGCAACCCGCAAATCCTCAACGCCATCGGCTACTGCTGGCAACGCGAAGGTCAGTTTCGCAAAGCCATCACACCCTGGCGGCAAGCGGTAAAACTGGATGCCAACTATGCCCAAGTTTGGCAAAATCTCGCGCTCGCCCACGAGCACCTCAATGAACTCGCCGAGGCGATCGAGTGCCATCAACAGGCCGTGGCGCTGCAGCCCGAAGACGCCAACGCGCATCGATTACTCGGAATGGCGCAGTTGGATTTTGGCCTGCACGATGCCGCGCGCAAATGCAATGCGCGCGCGCTGGAACTCGCTCCGGAAGATCCGGAAGCGCATTGGCAGCGATTTTTCCTGCGCGCATTGGAGGGCGATTTCCCCGACGCGTGGGTGGATTACGAATGGCGTTTCAAACTCCCCGGCCGCACCACTCCAGACGTAGCGTTTGAGATTCCCCGCTGGGACGGACAGCCCGCCCACGAAGGCACGCTGCTGTTGCACGCCGAGCAGGGCTTTGGCGACACGCTGCAAATGCTGCGTTACCTCCCGCGCATCGCGATGCGGGTGAGGCGCGTGCAGCTTTGCGCCCCGCGTCCGCTTTTGCCATTGTTGGAAAATGTGCCCAGCCTCAATGAAGTTTTTGCCCATGTGCCGCAAACTCCCACCGCCGATTTTCATTTGCCGCTAATGAGCCTACCCGGTGAGTTTGGCGATTCACTGGAAACGTTTCCCAACGAAACGCCTTATTTAAAAGCGCCCGCTGGCCACCCCGTGCTGCCGCCCAGAAACGGCTCCCGCCCGCGGGTGGGACTGGCGTGGCGCGGCTCAGGCTCGCAACCGCTGGATCGCCGTTCACTGCCCGATACAGCGTTGGCAGTGCTACGGGAGGCAGAGGTTGATTGGTTTTCACTGCAGCCGGAGGGCGATGCGCCAGAAGGGTTCACGGATTTATCAGCACAGCTCACGGATTTTGGGGCCACGGCGCGGGTCATGGATGAGCTGGATTTGGTGGTGAGCGTGGACACTGCGGCGGCGCATTTGGCCGGCGCGCTGGGCCGGCCAACGTGGGTGCTGCTTTCGTTTGCGCCGGATTGGCGCTGGCTGTGGACGGGGGATTCCAGCCCGTGGTATCCGGAGGCGCGACTATTTCGTCAGGAACAAAATGAAGATTGGCGACCGCTCATCCGCCGCGTGTTGCGGGCCTTACAAGAATTGAAGGCATAAAAAAAGAGGCGACCCCGAAGGGTCGCCTGTGATTGGTTGGATAACCGTTTGACTACTACTGCAGGAGGCGGAGGGCCGACTGCGGCAGGAGGTTGGCTTGCGCCAGCATCGCGGTACCGGATTGGACCAGGATGTTGTAGCGGGCGAACTGAGTGCTCTCCGTCGCGACGTCCACATCTTTGATGCGGCTCACGGAAGCGGACAGGTTCTCACTCAGAATGCCGAGCTGCTCGTTGGTGAGGTTCAGGCGCTGAATGTTACCACCGATTTGCGCACGGTGAGTCGACACGTTTTCGATCGACGTGGTCAAGGTGCTCATGGTGCTGGTCACAGTGAAACCGGAGGCGATCACGGAGGTGATGTCCGTATCGTTCAGGTCACTGGCGTTCAGCGTCCAAGTATTGCCTTCGCTGTCTTTGGTCACGGCCAGGCCGGAACCGTCGAACAAGCTCACGCCGTTGAACTCTTTGGTGCCCAAATCGCTGATGTAATTCTTCAGGTCAGTGAACTCCGTGTTGTAGTTGGCCTTGTCATTCGAGGACTTCGTCGAATCGTTTGCAAGGTTCATCAACTCACTCATACGGTCCAAAGCTTTGGAGACTTTTCCGAGAAAGCCATCCTGAGTTTGGCTGTAGGACAGCGCGCTTGAGACGTTGTTGGAAGCAGCGTTGTTCCGGCTGATCTGGGCGTCGAACTTTGTCGCGACAGCCAAACCGGCAGCATCATCTTGAGGTGAAACGATCTTCGAACCTGAAGCCAAGCGGCTTAAGGCACCATTCAACTTGCTTGTGGAATCTGCGAGCAAACGCGCACTGCGGGCCGCACCGATATTTGTATTTATTACCATTTTGACAACTCCATTTGTCTGTTAAGACGGCGTCCTTGCCGTCGAGATGTTTTAGAGGCATCACACCCTCCGTGCTTTACCAGGCGTCACGAGGCCTTACCTGTTAAATCGGCAAGGCAGGGGGGTGACTTTAGAAAAAAAATGCGGCAATCTTCGAAGGTTGCCGAATTTCCACAAAAAAGGTCGTTTTTCGGCCTTTTTTTGCTGATTACTGGCGCTTTAGCAATAGACCAAAACTAACGGATTGATGGGGGTCATCCGATTGATGGAGTGGATTTTATTGATGTGCCGATCTTCGAGCTTCTTGCCTGCGTCCAGCAGTTTCATTCCGTTGGTATTGAAAATAGGCCGCGCAAGCTCCATCCCAGGCTTGAGCTCGATGAGGAGGATTTCGCGTTCGCCGCGGGGCATTCGCGTGAGTGGCACGGCTTTCACCAGTGCCCTCACGGCATCGGGATCGAACACGTGATCGGCCAGCTCGGTTTCCATATACTTGATGAGCTGCACGTCGGCAGCCGTTTGGTTGCAATAATAAATCACCGGCGCGAGTAGGCGCGCAAGGCGCGGGATGGTTTCACCCTTGAGCTTGTCAGGATAACCGGTGCCGTCCCAATGTTCGTGATGATGCTTCACCACTTCGGCAATGGACGCGAATGGGTTTATTTCCTCCTCATCCTCGGGGTCAGCCATTTGTAACTCGCCGAGGTGCAGCAAGATGTTGGAGCCAATCCCGGGATGTTCCTTGATGACGGCCCATTCTTCGTCGGTGCATTTTTCCGGATCCCGCATCCAACGGCGTACCACACCGATTTCAGTATTCATCAGGCCGATGTCGTGCGCTTCGGCGGCAGTGGATAAAATCTGGGTATCCTCGGGTGAAAGCTCCATCACTTCGCCGATGGATTTACAGATCGCTTTGGCGCGTTGGGCGGTATTGCCGAGGTTGGGGTGAAACGTGTAGAGCATTTTGTTGATCGCCTCAAAGGCAATTTGCCCGCCCATCGCACTCGCCATACTGCCGCCCCCGCCCCCGCCCCCGCCGCCGCCGCCGCCGCCGCCGCCCGCGGCCATTTGCTCATTGAGCTGGAGATTGCGATTTTGCAGTGCCTCAATTTCCTTCTTCATCCGGTAACATTGCGCGGCGTTCATAAGCGTGGCGTGCAGGTCATTGCTCATCCACGGCTTGGAGACGTAGCGGAAGATGAGGCCGCTGTTGAGCACCTCGGTGACTTCCGCGATGCTGATGCCGCTGGCAAGCAGGATACGTGTGGCATCGGGCTGTGCTTCCTGCGCTTCTTTGAGCAACTCAATACCAGAGGTGCCGGCGAGGTTTTGCTCGATCAGGATGATGCCAAAGACTTCCGCCTTCAAATGCTCGCGCGCAAGGGTGTCGCTATCCACCGTGGTGACGTGGAAGCCCATCTGCGGCAGTTGCTCCTTGAGCGCGGCGAGCACGAGCGCGTCGTCGTCGACGGCCAGCACCTTGTTTACGCTAGGGTCATTGTAGGGATCACTCATATCATTGCGTCGTTCAAGTCTCTTAACAGCCTAGCAGACCGCGCGCGCGAATGCACGCCGCGACCGCCGGGGGCACCATTTTCTCCCAAGCATCGTCACCGGCCTGGATGTGCTTCAGCACCTCCCGTGAGTGGATGGTGAGGTAATCGGGATTAAATTCATCAATGCCCCGGATAAAATTGTTTTCCACCAAATAATTAAAGAGCCCCTGCAAGTGCTTGGGCAAACAAAGATCTTTTGCATGAAGCACGCCGCCTTCCGGAATGGCGGCGGGGTACACGTACAGGCGAAGATCATTTTTGAATAATCGCCCACACGCTTCGAGCAGACCGCCCTCCAATTCGGCATAATATTTTTCCTCAAATATTTCGCGCAAGGTTGGCACGCCCAGCGTTACGCCCACCGGTTCTTTGGTATACCGAAAAAGATAGCGGGCGAGTTTATGAAACTCCGCGCAATTGGATACCATCACTTTGTGGTCGCCGCCGAGCCCTTCACCCATAGCCGCAAGGATGTCCACGCGCTCCAGAAAATCGCGCGAATCGATTTCTCCTTCGTGCGATAAGTTTTTCAGCGTCATTTCAAACAGCACCGTCACCTCCTTGCCCTCCACCCGTGGCTCCTCCACAAATTGCGCAAGGCTGCTTTGCAACATATGATGCGTGGTGTGCGTGACTGGCCGGAAACTGCCGCGCTCCAGGATGATGGGCTTGTGATATAGCGCCTCGGTGGGATGGGTCACTTCGCCGCTGGTGTCAAACAGGGTGGCTTGAGCCAGTCCCTGTTTCACTAATTCCAGCGCCATCAGCCGATTGTCCACCCCCTCAAAATCCGGCCCACTAAAACGCGCCAAGCCCACCTCCGCCCGGCGCGGGCCGAGGCCATCGAGGAGACTGCCGACCAACCGCCCCGGATCCGCGTGCGATTCCATCGCGCCGTGGATGAGGTTCACGCCGATGATGCCGACGGCCTCCTGTTGTTTCAGATTGTCCTTGTCCAGCAGGCGCACGTGCAGCACCAAATCGCTGGGCGGTTTGCCGGGGGCAGTTTGAAATCGGATTCCCATCCAACCCTGGCCATCCTGTTGACGGCTGAAACTGCGGGCGGCCACAGTATTGGCGTACACAAAAAAGCGCGTATCCGCGCCGCGCTCGGGCGCGAGGCGTTGGTCGAGTAAACCATATTCGTGATCCAACATATGGCGCAGACGATCCTCACTCACGTAGCGTTCGGAGGGGCCATAGATGGCGTCGCTCACGGCCATATCGTAGGCGCTCATGCTCTTGGCCACCGTGCCGGATGCGCCGCCCACGCGGAAAAACCACCGCGCCACTTCCTGCCCCGCGCCGATCTCAGCGAAGGTGCCGTATTGGCCGCGATCGAAATTGATGGCCTGCGCCTTTTGCGAAGTATTAAGCGTGGGTTCAGTCATTAGCAAAACGACTTAGAGTCCAAACGATTTCAGGTCGGACTTTGCCGCTTCGAGTTCCGCATCCAAATCCAGTTCCAGTCCGTAGCTCATTTGGTACTGGCCCAAAAACTGCCACTCGGGGAGCTCCTCGAAAGGCTGATCGTAATCCATAATGCGCGCGCCGAAAATATTAAGCTGTTTATAATTCACCAACGCATCCGCCACCGCCACACAGGCGGAGAGAAATTTGCTGTTGTCCGGCTGATCATCGAGCGTGGTGTTGAAGGGATCGTGATGATACCACACCGCGCGGATCACCTCGAGGTGTGCCTGCATACATTCGCAAATGGCCGCCCCGATTTGGGCGTGGGTCACGCCGAGGAACTCGCGCTCCACCAGCACGTGCCCACACGCACGTTCGGTGGCGCGGATGATGATCGCATCAAACTCCTCCGGAAAATAATGCTCGAGCAACAGCTTGCCGCAATCGTGCAGCAACCCGGCGAGATATTCCGAGCCGCACGGCGGACGATACGCCGCGGCCACACGCTCGGTGAGGCGCGCCACCATAATGCTGTGCAGCCAAAACGCGCCCCAATCCACCTGTGATTTTAAATGCTCAAAATTTTTCATTACGCCCATCGCAAAGGCGATGCGGCGAATTTGTTGCATCCCGATCAGCATCATCGCCTGATCGATGCTCGAGATGCGGCGCGCGGCAAAGCCCACCGAGCTGGCCACCCGAATGACGTCCGAAGCGAGGCCGGGATCCATTTGGATGACTTTGCCGACGTCTTCCATCTGGCAATTTTCATCCCGCGATATCTCCGCCAGCTTCATTGCGGCGGCATTGAAAGGGGGGATCACCGGATCGCCAGCGAGCAAATAGATAAGCTTGTCCGACACCCACTTTTTGTCGTGGGATTCGTAGGCAAGATATTTGACTAGTTTATCGGATTTGGACACGCGGCATTTATGCCGTCAAGCGCGACAGGAAGCCAATGAATTCTTGGCCGGTTACTTTGCCTTGGCGGACGGTGCCTTGTTGATCTTTTTCTCGCGGGACCATTGGTACGCGCGAAATGTCAGGACCGCGCTGTCGCGAAGGTCCAGCTTATCGCGGATGTGGTTTCGGTGAGCTTGAATGGTGTAGTGGCTCACTTTGAGGTTGCGGGATATTTGCACAGTGCTCAATCCCTGGCCAATGAGGTCAAACACTTCAATTTCACGCGGGCTCAAACGCTCAATGCCCTGCACACGGCCGTTGTGCTCACTTTTTCCGTTGGCGATGGGGTCGCCGTTGAACAGGGTTGATTCAAGTAATGTCTGCAATTCCCGTGAGAGGGTTTCCTGATGGTGCAATACCAATCGGTTAATTTTTTCATCGGTCACCGTGCCTCCACGAAGGGGGGTGCCCACGCCGAGCAGTCCAATCAGTTTTCCGTTCGGCGCGTTCACCAATCCGGTGCTGAGATCCACTGGAAACTCCCGCCCTTTGGCGTCGCGATTGATCAACCGTCCACACCAATGGCCTTGAAGCGTTTCCTCGTGAATTTGTTTCCGGAGTTTTTTGGTGAGTTTTTTGGGGTTCACCAAACCCTCCACTTGCGTGCCCAGCGCCATTTGAGAGGAATACCCATAAAGCCGCCGCCATGCGCCGTTCACATAAAGCAACTGGCCAGTCTGCGGATCAACCACGGAAATGGCGTCAGTGACCAACTCCCAGGTTTCTGCCAATAAACGCAAATGTTTGCGATGCCCCTTATGCGTCAGGCAACTTGCCAACCGAACAACCGATCTAGGCCGCATACAACCACAGTTGACCTCCTGTTTATTGATCTTTTTTCCGATTTTTTCCGCCCGTTTCGCCCGTTTCGCCCGTTTTGCCTTTTTTGAATTCATCGAGATTCGTCCCTTCTCTATTAATACGCATTCCAGGCATGAAATTACCGAAAAAAGTGAAAAAAGTGAAAAAATTCCCATCACCCGAAAGCGGGTGTGGGGAAAAAAGGGGTAATCCTGCTGTTTTACCCTAAACCAAGCGCCTAAACATCTTTTTCTTGATCCTTCGTTTGCTGATCAGCCTCGCTTTGAATGCTGGGCGAGCCGGGCATGGGCGGCAATGGCGGCAATCCCGGCTTGGGCGCAATCCCTCCCGCACCTGGCAGAGGAGGCAATCCCGGCGCACCCCCGAGTTTGGGTGGGGATGGCATCGCGGGCAACGCTGGCAGGGTTGGCATTTCTTTACCTTCGCCGGCATTCAAGCGGTCAGCCCGATCTTGTGCGATGCGTTGAAGTTTGTTTTTCAACATCGCTTGTTCCGCTGCCGCAGCTGGATCAGAATCAGGCGTGGGAGGGAAGGCGGGCAACTCCGGCTTAGGTGGTGGCCCTCCTACAGGACTGGCAGGGCTACCGGGGAAAGCTGGTAAAACAGGCTTGGGCGAGGCCCCTCCTGAAGCTCCCGAAGCTCCCGAACTGTCGGGCATAGGCGGCAGCGCGGGCTTGGGTGCGTCGGGGCCGGCTACCGGCAGTACCGTATCTGGATTGGCCGACCCGTCTTTTTTCTTTTTAGAAAATAATTTACCGAAGAATCCTTTCTTTTCTTCCGGCGCAGACGGCGCGGGCAGATCCGGCAATGTCGAGACGGGCGGGGAGTCGGGCGGGGGATCAGCGTTTGGAAACGCTGGAATTTCAGGTTTATCGCCAGCAGGTTTGGGCGGCGTTGGCAATGTCGACAATTTCGGTTTGTCAGCCGCTTTGGGAAACGCGGGGAGTTCGGGTTTATCTTCGCCGGAGGCGGGCAACGCAGGCAACGCGGGTTTGTCGCCGGCGGGTTTCGGCAGTTTAGGCAGCGTGGGCGGACCGGATGAATCGCTGCCAAGTGCGGGTAATGCCGGAAGTGCCGGTTTATCTCCACCGGGTTTGGGCAACTCGGGGAGAGCAGGTTTTTCGGCTGCGGGTTTGGGCAATGAGGGAAGTTTTGGTTTATCTTCCGAAACCGGCTTGAGCATCGCCACGGGTTTGGCGATCTTGGGTTTGGGCAACGGCTCTGCTTCACCGGATTTGGGTAGCGGCGGTTCCTCATCGGGGGCAGGCGGTTGATCGCGATCGATTACCGGCTTGGCCACTTGTACCGGCGCATCATCAATCCGGTCTTGTTGGATGAAATCCGCCTCATGCTCGGCCGCCGCCTGGAGACGAACCATTTTTTCCTCGTCCGCACGCACGATTTTGCGGGCATCGAGCTTGGCGATCATCGCTGTGATTTCGCCGGATTCGATGTTGACTTGTTCCTCAATTTTCTCGCGCCGTTTGAGCAATACTTCCTGTTCGTGCTCTAAACGGGAATGCTCATCGTCTTCCTCAAACTTGATGTCCTTGGCGCGTTTTTGAAACGCACTTTCCTTGTTCTCGATCTCCTGCTTGAGGGATGCCTCTTCCCCTCCCAGTTGCTCAATATCGGATTTGTGGTGGACAATCTCCTCCTCGTCGGCCTTCACGCGCTCGAGGTATCGCTCGCGGGCTGCGCGACTTTCTTCCTCGCGCCGAAGATCTTCCGTTTCCTTGCGCCGGATGCGCTCTGTTTCATCCTCGTGCAGTTGATGCAGTTCACGATCCAGATCAGTGAGGCGATCTTCGTGGTCGAGGTGAGCTGCTTTCTTGGCGCGAATGGTATGGCGCACCAAATCCTCGTCGTGCTCGTATTCCTGTTTTAACTTTTCAAGAGCGGCCTGGTTTTTCTCGAGTTTGGCAACGTCGGATTTTTTGACCTTGTCAATTTCACTATCAATCTGCGCTAACTCCTTGCGGGCGCGCTCGAGGGCGGTTTTGTGCGCCTCAAGTTCCTCACGCGCCATCAATTCTTCCCGGGCGCGAGCTTCTTTCAACTCGCGCTGGGCGTTTTCCACTGCCGATTCGGCCTCAATGCGAGATTTTCGTTTAGAGTCCACTGGGTCTATTTCTTTCTTTGCGCGACGCTTCGGGGTGGGGATAATCGGTTTAGCTTCGGGCTCAAGCGGCGGGGTGCTGCCCGCTTCAAATTCAATATCCGGATCCGTCTCGTCGTCGTTCTTAATGATAGGCAACGCCGGTTTATCCGGCTCGGGTGGCTTGGGTGATAGAAGCGGTTTACTGGGTTCAGGTGATTCCGGGGGTTCAGGTGATTTAGAAACCGGTTCCTCGGGCATAGGAACGACCGGTTTGGGCCCGGTTGGCAACGGGGGCACTGCGGGTTTCGCCGGAGCATCCTCGTCCGATGTAGGCGGAACAGGCGATACGAGGGGTAATTTAGGCTTAGGCAATGCCACATTAGCGGGAACAGGCGGGAGCCCTCCAGTAGGCTTGGATATTTCAGGCACTTTAGGAGTTTCAGGCACTTTGGGAGTTTCAGGTAAATCAGGTAAATCCAACTTCGGCACATCCGAAGGCTTGGGCAAGCCCGGCTCGGGCAAAGTAATTTTTCCAGCGATCGGCCCCAACCCCGGCGCCAACCCCGGCGCCGCCGCGGGTTTTGGCGGTGTGGTCGGCATAGGCGCAGGCACACTGGGAACCTTGGGCACTTCAGGTACTTCAGGCACATTGGGCACGGCCGGTGCAGGCGCAGTCGTTGGCACCAACGGCGCAGGGGGGCCGGGAGCAGCAACCTTTGGCACTTCAATCGCGCCGCCTGCCGGCCCCATCGAAATCGCCTCCATCGCCGCGGGCGCAGCGGGGGCAGGGGCAGCCGGAAACTCTTCAAGCTTTGCCACCATCGCCTGCAACGGCGACGCATACGCTGGATCCCCCGCCAAATTAATTGCGCCATCCGGATCCGTCACACTATCAAAAAACTCCGTCTCACCCGCATCCGTTCTGACTAGCTTATGAGTCGCCGTTTCCACACCCCGGCCCGAAGGCGTCAACGTCAATGGCGGCGCACCCTCTGAAATCGAAATTGATTCCCCTACATCCGACGTCTCAAACTCAACCCGCATCCCATCCGGCCCGTTCATGATATAGAAAAAAGTAGCCTCACCCACATCCGCCGGAGCTGGCGCGGGTACCGCCGGAGCTGGCGCGGGTACCGCCGGAGCTGGCGCGGGTACCGCCGGAGCTGGCGCGGGTACCGCCGGAGCTGGCGCGGGTACCGCCGGAGCTGGCGCGGGT